>DATFRX010000478.1:0-9578 GCA_035262905.1 Nocardioidaceae bacterium | reverse complement strand
GACCGAGACCGTCGAGGCGTCGACACCGGCGGTCGTGAGCGTGACCGACCAGACGCCCGAGGCGCGCTACCCGTCGTTCAAGGGGATCATGGCGGCGAAGAAGAAGCCGGTCGAGTCGTGGGCGCTTGCCGATCTCGACGTCACTCCCGATCAGGTGGGCCTCGCGGCCGCGTGGTCGTCGGTGTCGGCGACGCAGAAGCGGCCACCGCGTACCAAGGGCGAGATCGTGACCGACGACGGTGAGGGCGGCGCCCGGCTCGTCGAGTTCCTCGCCGCACAGAAGTTCGTCTGAGCCCGGTTGTCGAAGACAGTGGAATCTGGAGAGCACGCAGATGACTGAGATCCTGGTCCTCGTCGACCACGTCGACGGCGCCGTACGCAAGCCGACCTACGAGCTGCTGACCCTGGCCCGGCGGCTCGGCGAGCCGTCCGCGGTGTTCCTCGGATCCGGTTCGGAGCAGGCCAAGGACAGCTTGGCGGGCTACGGAGCCGAGAAGGTCTACGTGGCCGACGACCCGGCCTTCGGCGACTTCCTCGTCGCGCCGAAGGCAGAGGCGCTCGCGCAGCTCGTCGGGTCGGCCTCGCCGGCGGCCGTCCTGATCCCGTCGAGCACCGAGGGCAAGGAGATCGCCGGCCGATTGGCGATCAAGATCGAGTCCGGCCTGATCACCGACGCGGTCGACATCGTGGCCGGAGCGGACGGTGCCCCGGAGACGACGCAGTCGGTCTTCGCCGGCAACCACACCGTGACCGCCTCGGTGACCAAGGGCACGCCGATCATCACGGTCAAGCCGAACGCGGTCACGCCCGAGCAGGCCACCGGCGCCGCGTCGGTCGAGTCGTTCGACGTGTCGATCTCCGACGCCGCCAAGACGGCCCGCGTCGTCGAGCGCAAGGAGCGCAAGGCCACCGGCCGTCCCGAGCTCACCGAGGCGTCGATCGTTGTCTCGGGTGGCCGTGGCACCGGCGGCGACTTCGAGCCGATCGAGGCGTTCGCCGACTCGCTGGGCGCCGCAGTCGGCGCGTCGCGAGCGGTGGTCGACTCGGGCTGGTACCCGCACTCGTACCAGGTCGGCCAGACCGGCAAGACGGTGTCGCCGCAGCTCTACGTCGCGGCCGGCATCTCCGGCGCGATCCAGCACCGGGCCGGCATGCAGACGTCGAAGACGATCGTCGCGGTCAACAAGGACGACGAGGCGCCGATCTTCGAGCTGGTCGACTTCGGCGTCGTCGGCGACCTCCACAAGGTCCTTCCCCAGGCGACCGACGAGGTCAACAAGCGCAAGGGCTGAGGCTCGCCGTCTTCGTTCCCGCTCCACTGGCGGTAGCCAAATCGCGAAACACGCCGGCGTGTTTCGCGATTTGCCTACCCCCAGCGGGGCGGAGGTGGCTGCGAGGATGGGTCGGTGCCCGAACTGCCTCGCGTCGACGACCCGGAGGAGGCGGCGTTCCAGCGGCTGTACGGTCCGTGGGAGCCGTGGACGCCGCAGCAGGCGGCTGACGTACTCGCCGACTGGCCCGAACCGTGGTGGATCGCAGGTGGCTGGTCGTTGGAGGCGTTCACCGGCCGGTCCCGACCGCATGAGGACATCGACGTTGCGATCCTCCGGCGCGACGTACCGAGCCTGCGTCGCTATCTCGACCCGAAGTACCACTGCTGGGCGGCCGGATCGGGTCGACTCGGGCCTGTGACCGAGGAGCGGCCCGAGCTGCCCGAGTGGGCCGATCAGGTGTGGGTCCGCGAGCACGCCTGGCAGCCCTGGGTCGCCGACGTCGTCGCCTCGCCGGACGAGGACGGGCGGTGGGTCTTCCGGCGCGACCCGACATTCACCGCGCCGCTCGACGAGGTCACCTGGGTCCACTCCGACGGGATCCGCTACATGAACCCGGAGATCGCGCTGGCCTACAAGGCGAAGCTGGTGCGTCCCAAGGACGAGGCGGACCTGGCGGCGGCGCTGCCGCGGCTCGACGATGACCAGCGCCGCTGGCTGCGCGAGACCGTCACCCGACTGCACCCGGATCACCACTGGCTGACCGAAGACTTGTAGTCGTGGTCGTCATGGCGACCACGAATGCAAGTCTCGGGTCGGGTGGCGGTTACGCTGGCAGACGATGTCCACTCCCTCTGTCGCGTACCTCGACCATGCGGCCACGACGCCGATGGTGGCCGAGGTCATCGTCGTGCTTACCAAGCAACTCGACCGGGCCGGCAACCCGTCCAGCCTGCACGGCTCCGGCCGGGCCGCCCGTCGCGTCGTCGAGGAGTCGCGGGAGTCGATCGCCCGAGCGCTCAACGCCCGTCCCAGCGACGTGGTGTTCACCTCCGGCGGCACCGAGGCGGACAACCTCGCTGTACACGGGATCTTCGCGGCCCGTCGAGACGCCGATCCCCGCCGTACTCGCATCCTGACTCCGGCCATCGAGCATCACGCGGTCCTCGACACGGTCGAGTGGCTCGCCGGGCACGCGGGCGCGAAGGTCGAGTACGTCGCGGTCGACGCCACCGGCCGGCTGGACCTCCACGATCTGCATCGCCGTCTCGACGCGGAGCCGGACGACGTCGCCCTGGTCAGCTGCATGTGGGCCAACAACGAGATCGGCACGGTGCAGCCGATCGCCGAGATCGTCGCGGCCGCGCATGCCCATGGCATTCCGGTGCACAGCGACGCGGTGCAGGCGGTCGGCCAGGTGCCGGTCGACTTCGACGCGGTCGGGCTCGACGCCATGACCGTCACCGCCCACAAGCTCGGCGGTCCGGTCGGCGTCGGTGCGCTTGTCGTACGCCGCGAGATCGATGTGTCGCCGTTGCTGCACGGCGGCGGGCAGGAGCGCCAGATCCGCTCGGGCACCCTGGCGACCGCGTCCATCGCCGCCTTCGCCGCCGCGATCGACCTCGCCGTACGCCGGCAGCCCGACCAGGCCCGGCGGCTCGAGGAGCTGCGGTCCGATCTCGTCCGCCGGGCGCGTGAGGCAGTGCCGGATCTCGTCGTCAACGGCGATCCCGAGCCCGGCCCGGAGCATCGGCTCCCCGGCCTCGCGCACCTCGGATTCCCCGGCTGCGAAGGGGATTCGCTGCTCATGCTGCTCGACGCGCAGGGAGTCGAGTGCTCGACCGGATCGGCCTGCACCGCTGGTGTGCCGCAGGCCAGTCACGTGTTGCTCGCGATCGGCCAGGACGAGGCAGCGGCCCGTGGCTCGCTGCGGTTCAGCCTCGGTCACTCCTCGACCGCGGCCGACGTCGACGCCGTGATCGACGCGCTGCCAGGCGCCTACGAACGGGCTCGCGCGGCCGGCTTGACCGGCGTGGGGGGCTCGGACGCATGAGAGTGATCGCCGCCCTGTCCGGCGGCGTCGACTCGGCGGTGGCCGCCGCCCGCGCGGTCGACGCCGGACACGACGTCACTGGTATCCATCTCGCGCTGTCCCGCAACCCCCAGAGCTATCGCAGTGGAGCGCGCGGCTGCTGCTCGATCGAGGACGCCGGAGACGCGCGGCGAGCCGCCGACGTGCTCGGCATCCCGTTCTACGTCTGGGATCTGAGCGAGCGGTTCCATGCCGACGTCGTCGAGGACTTCCTCGCGGAGTACGCCGCCGGCCGTACGCCCAATCCCTGTGTGCGATGCAACGAGCGGATCAAGTTCGAGGCGGTGCTCGATCGCGCCGTTGCGCTCGGCTTCGACGCGGTCGTCACCGGTCACTACGCGCGCCTCGAGACCGGCGCCGACGGCACGGTCGAGCTGCATCGGGCGGTCGACACCGGCAAGGACCAGTCGTACGTGCTCGGCGTCCTGGTCCAGGAGCAGCTGCGGCACTCGATGTTCCCGCTCGGTGACACGCCGAAGGAGCGAGTACGCGCGGAGGCGGCCCGACGCGGTCTCGCCGTCGCCGACAAGCCGGACAGCCACGACATCTGCTTCATCGCCGACGGCGACACGGCCGGGTTCTTGCATCGCGAGCTGGGATCGCGGCCGGGCGTAGTGGTCGACACCTCCGGTGAGCCGGTCGGCACGCACGACGGTGCCTACGCATTCACTGTCGGGCAGCGGCGCGGCCTGCGATTGGGTCATCCGGCCCCGGACGGCAAGCCGCGCTACGTGCTTGACATCGAGCCGGTGAGCGGCACCGTCACGGTCGGACCGCGCGAGGCACTGGAGGTGCGGCGGCTTGAGGCGATCAAGCCAACGTGGTGCGGTGGAGCGACCCCAACCACAAGTGTCAAAGGCACAGCGCAGCTGCGGGCGCACGGCGCCGTGCATCCGGCGACGGCGACCCTGCTCGGCGATCGGCTGCTGGTCGACCTGCACGAGCCCGCCACCGGAGTCGCGCCGGGGCAGTCGGTCGTGGTCTACGACGGCACCCGCGTGGTCGGCAGCGCCACGATCGCGAGCTCGGCGGCGTGAGCGAGGCGGGGCCGGTGCGATACCACGTTCTCGTGGTATCGCTGCACTCTGCACGGGCTCGACGCCATGCAGAGTGCGTGCGAGCCATGCAGAGTGCGCCATGACAGAAGCGACCCCGGTCGGCACGGGCATCGGCTCGTTGCCGGGCGAGGACGTCGACGAGGCGGTGCGGACCGTCGTCGGCGAGCTGCCCGACTTCGTCCACCTGCCGGAGCTGCCGGCCCGTGGGGCGCCGGCCGGCATGGTGGGCCGCGCGACCGCGATGCTGTCCGGCCTGGCGGCCGATCTACAGCCGGCCGGCTGGCGGCTGACCGATGCGCCCGGCGTGGATCAGCGACGAGCGGCGTCCCTGCTCCGACAGGATCTCGACACGCTCGAGGAGCACACCCAGACCTACTCGGGCCGGCTCAAGATCCAGGTCGCCGGGCCCTGGACCCTGGCGGCGACGATGGAGCGGCCGCGAGGCGATCGGGTGCTGGCCGACCATGGCGCCCGCCGCGAGCTGGCGCAGTCGCTCGCCGAGGGAGTACGCGACCAGGTCGCCGGGCTGCGATCGCGGGTGGCGGGCGCCGAGCCGGTCGTGCAAGTCGACGAGCCCGCGCTGCCCGCCGTGTTGACCGGCGCCGTGCCGACCGCGAGTGGGTTCAGCCGGCATCGGATGGTGCACCCTCCGGAGGCGGTCGAGGCACTGCGCTGGGTGACCGAGGCGGTTCGGGACGCCGGCGCGACTCCGGTCGCCCACGTGTGCGCGTCCGGGGTGCCGGTCCGGCTGCTCGGTGAGTCCGGCTTCGCCGCGATCGCGTACGACCAGGCCCTCGCGGACCCTGGTGATGCCTGGGCCGCGATCCTCGACGAGGGGATCGACCTGTGGCCCGGCGTGGTTCCGAGTACCGATCCCACATCGACGCCGACGGCCGACGCGCTGGCGATCCGGGTACGGCGGTTCTTCGACGATCTGGGTCGTGACGCCGAGGAGTTGGCCGGCCGGATCGTCGTGACGCCGTCGTGTGGCATGGCCGGCGCGAGTCCGTCCTGGGCCCGCGAGGCGATGCGGCTGGTGCGCAAGGTGGCCGCGGACCTCGCCCCCTGACGGTTTTGCGCACTCCTTGTGGGTCCGGCCCGTCCCACACCCACAACTAGTGCGCAAAACCGAATCGGGCGTCGGTGGTGACCGGCACAATAGGGTCGTGACCGACGTACAAGCCGCTCCCGCCGAGGCCCGAGAGCGCCATCGCGACCTGTCCGAGCAGATCGAGGACGCCCGCTACCGCTACTTCGTGCTCGACCGGCCGACGCTGTCCGACGCCGAGTACGACCCGATGATGAAGGAGCTGGAGCGGCTCGAGGCGGACTATCCCGACCTGCGTACGCCCGACTCGCCGACCCAGAAGGTCGGGGGCGTGGCCTCCACGCTGTTCACGCCGGTCGACCACATCGAGCGGATGATGAGCCTCGACAACACGTTCACCCGCGAGGAGCTGGACGCGTGGGCGGATCGGATCGCCCGCGAGGTCGGGGACGGCGCCGAATACCTCTGTGAGCTCAAGATCGACGGCCTCGCGGTCAGCCTGACGTACGAGAACGGACGGCTGGTCCGCGGTGCGACCCGCGGCGACGGCCGTACCGGCGAGGACATCACGCCCAACGTCCGCGCGGTCGAGGGTGTCCCGTCGAGGCTGACAGCCGACGGCGAGCATCCGGTGCCGAAGCTGCTCGAGGTGCGCGGCGAGGTCTTCTTCCCGGTCGCCGACTTCGAGACGCTCAACGCGTCGCTGGTCGAGGCCGGCAAGCCGCCGTTCTCCAACCCGCGCAACGCGGCTGCCGGATCGCTGCGTCAGAAGGACCCCTCGGTGACGGCGTCCCGGCCGCTGCGGATGCTGTGCCACGGCGTCGGCGCCCGCGAGGGATTCCGGCCCGAGCGGCAGTCCGAGGCCTACGTTGCGCTCGACTCGTGGGGGATCCCGGTCAGCACCCGCTACAAGGTCGTGCCGGATCTCAAGGGCGTCCACAGCTACATCGACTACTTCGGCGAGCACCGGCACTCGGTCGAGCACGAGATCGACGGCATCGTGGTCAAGGTCGACCAGGTCTCGCTGCAGCGGCAGATGGGCTCGACGTCGCGGGCGCCTCGATGGGCGATCGCATTCAAGTACCCGCCCGAGGAGGTCAACACCAAGCTCCTCAACATCGAGGTCAACGTCGGCCGCACCGGTCGGGTGACGCCGTACGGCGTGATGGAGCCGATCCGGGTCGCGGGCTCGACGGTGGAGTACGCCACGCTGCACAACGCGTCGGAGATCAAGCGCAAGGGCGTACTGATCGGCGACACCATCGTGCTCCGCAAGGCCGGGGACGTGATCCCAGAGATCGTCGGCCCGGTCGCCGACCTGCGCGACGGCAGCGAGCGCGAGTTCGAGATGCCGACGCACTGTCCCGCGTGCGGCACCGAGCTCGCGTACGAGAAGGAAGGCGACGCCGACATCCGGTGCCCCAACACCCGATCGTGCCCGGCGCAGCTGCGGGAGCGGGTGTTCCATCTCGCGGGTCGGGGTGCCTTCGACATCGAGGCGCTCGGCTGGGAGGGCGCCACCGCGCTGCTCGACGCCAAGGTGATCACCGACGAGGGCGATCTGTTCGGGCTCGACGTCGAGCAGGTCAAGCAGGTCCCGCTGTTCACCAAGAAGGACGGCAACCTGTCGATCAACGGCATGCGGCTGCTCGACAACCTGTCGCAGGTCAAGTCGCAGCCGCTGTGGCGGGTCATCGTCGCCCTGTCGATCCGGCACGTCGGCCCGACCGCGGCCCAGGCGCTGGCGCGGCACTTCGGCAGCCTCGACGCGATTCGGACGGCGACCCCCGAGCAGCTCGCCGAGGTCGACGGCGTCGGCCCGACGATCGTGCAGGCGCTGGCCGAGTGGTTCGACGTCGACTGGCATCAGGCGATCGTCGACAAGTGGAAAGCCGCCGGCGTACGCATGGAGGACGAGGCGACCGAGCGCGCTCCTCGTACGCTCGAGGGGATCACGGTCGTGGTCACCGGCTCGCTCGAGACCTTCTCCCGCGACGAGGTCAAGGAGGCACTCGGCGAGCGGGGCGGCAAGGTCACCGGCTCGGTCTCCAAGAAGACCGACTTCCTGGTCGCAGGGGAGTCGCCCGGGTCCAAGTACGACAAGGCCGTTTCACTCGGGGTGCCGGTCCTGGACGACGAGGGCCTTCGGGTGCTCCTCGACCGGGGTCCAGACGCCGCGCGTGAGGTAGCGACGACGCCAGACGAATGAACCGGGGGGAGTGGCTCGTCGCGGCGGTGATCACCGTCGTCGCGGTGGCGATCGGCAGTTATCTGCTTCGCGACATCGCCGACGAGCCGCAGCCGACCGGCGAGGGGTCCGGCTCCCCGTCGGAGCACGTGATGACCGCGGCGGTGGCCGACGACCTGCTGCGGGCGCTGACCCAGCAGGGCTGGCGCTGCTTCGACTCGCTCCCCGATCCGGTCGTCAAGCGCTGCTTCCTCGACCAGCCCACCGGCGACGACGGGACGGTCAGCGCGGAGGTCGCGCTCACCTACGCCGACGACGCTCTCGACCGAGTGAGCCTCTACGCCGAGGGCGAGGGTGACGACGGCGAGCATCTCGACGTGGCCGATCGGACCGCGGGTCTAGTCGGCGACCTGCTGCTGGCCGGTGCCGGTCCAGAGGTCGCAGAGCAGCTCGGTGACCGGCACGAGATTCAGATCGCCGGGCGACGGGTCTACGGCAATCGGGCCGGCGACGAGTCGATCCAGGTCGTCGTCGAGTCGGCCTCCTACAGCGGCAGCGAGCTGCCTCCGCCGGAGTTGCCGGCCGAGCCGGTCCTCGTACGCAATGCCGAGGTCGGGGGCATGCGCTGCGACGTGGGCAATGCCACCACCACCTGCCGTACCTTCTCGAACAACCCGATCCGCATGACGATCACGATGTCCCTGGCGGCCGGCCGGGTCCGATCGCTCTCGATCTCGGCGTACAACGTCGCCACGCCGAGAGACCCGGCCGTGGTCAACATGGTCTCCGGCTACCTCTACGTGACCGACGTGGGTGGCGGCCCGGCGGTCAGCCGATGGGTCCATGAGCAGGTCGGCACCGCCGTCCCGGTGCGAGCCGATCTCGGCGGACTTCACCTGCGGCTCGAGGGCGGCGGCGCGCAGCCGATCTACCTGTCGGTCGGCGAGATCACCGACTGACCGGCGATCGCTCAAGAGCCGTCGGTGAGCGGGTGGCGACGGAGCCGGGTCTGGAGCAGTCGGCGCTCGGCCTCGTTCGCAGTGAGCTCGAGCGCTCGCCGGTCGGCGGCCGCGGCTTCGGCGTCTCGGTCCAGCAGCCGAAGCAGCTCGGCCCGGGCAGCGTGGTAGAGGTGGTAGCCGGCCAGCCGATCCGCCAGGCCGTCCATGTCATTGAGCGCCTCGGTCGCCTGTCGGTCGCCGAGCTGGGCGAAGGCGATCGCGCCGTTGAGTCGTACGACCGGCGACGGGTCCTGCTGGATGAGCACGCCGTACAACGCCACGATCTGCAGCCAGTCGGTCTCGTCCCACGAGGGCGCCTCGGCATGACAGGCGGCGATGGCGGCCTGGAGCTGGTACGGCCCGGGCGCCCGCAGCGATGCGGCCCGTTCGAGCATGCCGGTCGCCCGGTCGATCGCGGTCTGGTCCCAACGATCGCGGTCCTGGTCGCGGAGCAGCACCAGATCGCCGTTGGAGCTGAATCGAGCCGCCGCCCTACCGTGCTGAAGCGTCAGCAACGCGGCGAGCCCCCACGCCTCGGCCTGGTCGGGCAGGCTGGTCGCGATCACGTCGGCCAGCCAGACCGCGTCGGCGCCGAGGTCGCGATCCTGCGTACGACCGGTCGACGAGACGAAGGCCTCGTTGTACATCACGTACACGACGGCCAGCACGTCGCCGAGCCGCCCGGGCAACTCCGCAGGCTCCGGGACCCGCAGCTCGATCCGAGTGCTCACGACCTTGCGCTTGGCGCGGACGATGCGCTGCGCCAGGGTCTGCTCGTTGACCAGGAAGGCACGCGCGATCTGCGGTGTCTCCAGGCCGCCGAGCAGCCGAAGTGTCAGCGCCACCTGGGTACTGCGGGCCAAGGCCGGATGGCAGCAGGTGAAGATCAGCCTGAGCCTGTCGTCGTGCACTGGTCCCGTCTC
>DATFRX010000477.1:0-4569 GCA_035262905.1 Nocardioidaceae bacterium | reverse complement strand
GACCCGGCTGCCGTTCGCCGACGGCGCCTTCGCGGCGGTGACGATGTCGTTCGGACTGCGCAACGTCGTCGACCCCGACGCCGCACTGCGCGAGATCGCCCGGGTCACCAAGCCGGGCGGGCGGCTGGTGGTGTGCGAGTTCAGTCACCCGACCTGGGCGCCGATCCGCCGGGTCTACCTCGAGTACCTGATGCGGGCGCTGCCGCCGGTCGCCCGGCGGGTGTCGTCCAGCCCGGACGCGTACGTCTATCTCGCCGAGTCGATCCAGGCCTGGCCGGACCAGGCGGCGCTGGCGAAGCGGATCGCTGCGGCAGGCTGGCGCGACGTCGCCTGGCGCGACCTCACGGGCGGCATCGTGGCGCTGCACCGCGGCGTGCGCGCCTGAGTCTGACGCCCGTTGGTTGGCTGGATGTCATGGTCCGGTGGCCGGAAACCGCCAGACGGCTGTCGGCATCGTGAGTCATCCTGGTGCGGTGACGACCACCTCTGCGCGCGCTCAATCGACGACGGACTCGCCCGCTCTCGGAGTCTGGCTCCCCGGTCTGGTGACCCTGGCCGCCATCTGGGGCTGCAGCTTCCTGTTCATCGAGGTCGGGATCCGCGAGCTGCATCCGACGTACGTGACGCTCGGCCGAGTGCTGACCGGCGCGTTGACCCTGCTGATCATCCTGGCGATCCGGCGCGATCCGCTGCCCCGGTCGCCTCGGCTCTGGATGCACCTGGTGGTGCTCGGCGCCGTCGGAGTCGCGCTGCCGTTCACCCTATTCGGCTACGGCGAGCAGCGGATCCCGTCGCTGCTGGCCGGCATCTGGAACGGCACGACGCCGCTCGTCGTCCTCCCGATCGCAGTCCTGGTGTTCCGTACCGAGCGGTTCACGGTCCACCGGCTGGCTGGACTCCTCCTGGGCTTCGTCGGCGTTCTGACGGTGCTCGGCGTCTGGCAGGGAGTCAGCGGCGGCGAGCTGTCGGGCCAGCTGATGTGCCTCGGCGCCGCCACCTGCTACGGCATCGCCATTCCGTACCAGAAGCGGTTCATCGCCGACGCCAAGGAGTCCGGCCCGGCTCTGTCGGCCGGCATGCTGATCGCCGCGACCGGATGGCTGCTGATCGTCGCCCCCATCGTCGCGGGCGCGCCGCCGGCGCCGACCGACCTGTCGCTCAAGGTCGTCGGGAGTGTGCTGGCGCTCGGCGCCCTCGGCACCGGGCTCGCGTTCGTCATCCACATGCGCAACATCCGGCTGATCGGCGCCAGTCGAGCGGCGACCGTGACCTACCTGGTCCCGGTCTTCGCGGTCCTGGTCGGCACGACGGTGCTCGGCGAGAGCATCGAGTGGTACCAGCCGATCGGTGGCCTGATCGTGCTGGCCGGTGTCGCCGTGTCGCAGGATCGGGTACGCAAGCCGGCGGAGAAGTCCGACTCGGTGGTCGCGCCCGACTGCTCGCGGCCCTGTGACGGCCAGGTCGACGAGGGCGAGGCAGATGCCGAATCCGACTCCACGCCCGCGGCAGTCCGGCCGTCCGGCTAGTCGGTCTCGTCGTCGATGCCGTGCTCGATGGCGTACCGGACCAGCTCGACCCGGTTGTGCAGCTGCAGCTTGCGCAGGGTGTTCTGGACGTGGTTCTCGACCGTGCGATGGGACAGGACCAGTCGTGAGGCGATCTGCCGGGCGGTAAGGCCGCGGGCGACCAGCCGCAGCACCTCGGTCTCCCGGGCGGTCAGCTTCGGCGCGTCCGGTTCCGGTTCGTCGTTGAGCCGGCGGTACTCACCGAGCAGCAGCCCGGCGAGTCCGGCGCTGAAGACGGCGTCGCCATCGGCGGTGCGACGTACGGCGTCGTCGAGATCCTCCGCGGACGCGGACTTGACCAGGTAGCCGGAGGCGCCGTTCTTCACCGCGTCGAGTACGTCGCCGTGCTCGGCACTGGCGGACAGCACGAGGACCCGGGTCTCCGGGAGCGCCTGCAGGATCTGTTTCGTCGCGTCGACGCCGGAGCCCTCGCCGAGTTGCAGGTCCATGAGCACGATGTCGGGCCGGACGGCGGTGGCGATGCGTACGGACGACGGCGCGTCCCCGGCGGTCGCGACGATCTCGTACCCCCGCTCGGTGAGGTCGCGCTCGACGCCCTGGCGCCAGATCGGATGGTCGTCGACGATCATCACCCGGATGCTCGCGGGCGACCTGTCTTGTCGATCGTGATCTCCCATTCGGTTCCCTCCCCGGGTGCGGTGACGAGCTCGATTCGGCCGCCGAGGCCTCGCACCCGGCCCCGGATCGACTCGGAGACGCCGAGATGGCCGTCCCTGGCGGCCTCGTCGAGCCGGTGCGGCGCGATTCCGACGCCATCGTCCCGAACCGACACGACGACCGCATCGCCGAGGTCCTCGACGACGACCCAGGCCCGGGCGTCCGGACCGGCGTGCCGGCTGACGTTCGCCAGCGCCTCGGTCACCGCGGCGTGCAGCTCGCGCGTGGCGTGGGCGTCCAGCGGCACGGCCTGGGCCGGAACCACCACTTCGACGGTCGTGGACTGGAGGTCGGAGAGCGCCGAGCACAGATCGGCCTGGCCGTCGGTGCGGTCCGGCCGTCGGGTGATCAGCGAACGCAGAGCGACCTCCTGCTCGCCGGCCAGGTCGCCCAGGTCGGCCGCCTCGCCACCGAGTGCGGAGCCCCGGCGCCTGACATGCGCCAGCACCTGGAGGACGCCGTCGTGGATCGACCGGGACAGCCGCTCGCGCTCCTCGGCAGCAGCCCGGCCCGCGATCGCCTCGCGGAGCCGGGTCTGGGCCCGCCGGGTGGTCGTCGCGGCGTAGCCGACCACCAGGCCGGCGATCACGAGCAGTTGGACGTTGTTGACCTCGACGGTCGTGAAGCGCAGCCGGATGCCGACCAGCGCCACGCTGGTCACACCGGCGCCGATCAGCCCGCCGGTGAATCCGGCCGATACCGCCAGCGCCAGGGTCGGACCGGCGGCCCACACCGAGGTCAGGATCGAAGCGCCGTCCTGGATCCGCTCGAGCGGGTAGGCGAGCACGCTGGCCACCATGCAGACCAGCGTGACCGCCAGGTCGATCGCCGCGAACTGCCAGTTGCGACCCCAGTCCCGGCTGTAGGCCACCGAGACGACGATCGTCCACACCGCCATGGCCGCGAGGACGGTCACGGCGCCGGACATCCGGTCGATCTCGTCCCGGCGCAGGTAGACCGCGACGACAGCGAACCCCCACGTGACGATCCGGAACACGACGAGCGCCCGCCACAAGGGCAGCACCAGGTCGTCGCTGCGGTCCGAATCCGATGGCACGGACAGCACGCTAGCGCCGGGTCGCTCCAGCGGACTCAATCGATCAGGCCGACCCGGCGCCAGTACGCGGTGACGGCCGCATCGACGTCGTCCGGCCAGTCGACCCCGACCGAGGCAGTCAGGCGCCGCCCGTACTCGCGAAAGGCTCGGCGCACGTCCAGCATCGCGGCGATGACGTCGGTGCTCGTCGGGGTCGGCTGCCGTAGCTCGCTCAACACCTGCCGCTGCTCGGCAATGAGTCGGCTGCTCCACTGCTTGACACCCATCGGCGGCAGTGGCGCGTTGCAGGCAACGAAGACCTGGAAGAGCAGCCGCTGCATCTCGTGGACCGCGACGACGCCGAGCAGCCAGTCCTCGCGGGCCACCACCGCGGCCGGGAAGATCGCCTGTTGCCGATAGAACTCGCCGACCAGGGCGAGGATCCGGTCGCGATCCGGCCCGGGCTCCGGCTCGGCATCGGGAATCCGATCGCTTAGGCCGTCGCGGTCGAACACGGCCAGCCGAGTGCGGTACGGCGTCTGAGGGAGCTCGCCGACCGACTCGATGACGAGGTCGAGCCGGAGGCAGTCGACGGTCGTGGCCGCGACGATGCCATGGACGCCGGGCACCTGCTCGGCCAGCAGGATCGGCGCGACCGAGTCGAGCCATTCGCGCCAGCCGGCCTCGAAGTCGGTTCGCGCATCGTCGCGGACCGCCAGGATCACGTCCAGGTCGGAGCCGGCGTCGGCCACGCCACGGGCGATCGATCCGCCCAGCCACACCGCCCGGATCCGGTCGTCCGGCTTCGCCACCGCGACCAGCGCCTCGAGCAGCTCGCGATAGCCGGGATCCAGTGGCGTGAGCGCTCCATCGGCGGGGTTGGGCACGGCTCCCGATGCTAGTGAAGCGTCGACAAGCCGGGTCGAAGGTCCCGGCGAAGATGAGTCGTCCGGAGGGGTCGCCTTGTGCGTATTCGCGGCATCCTGATCAGTTGACGAGGGGAAGCCAGCATGAGCCAGCAGCCGCCTGGACCGCCCGATTACGGTCAGCAGCCGCCCGGCGGGCAGCCACCGGGCCAGCCGCCGTATCAGTACCCGCCGCCGACGCCGCCGGACCAGCCGGGCTGGTTCGCCCGGCACAAGGTGCTGGCGACCGTGCTCGTGGTGGTGGTGATCATCATCGTGGGCGTCATCGGAGTGGTGGTCGGTAAGCAGATCGACTCGGACGACAACCCCGGTGAATCTCCCTCCACTCCGTCGGGCACCGAGACGACGCCGACCGAGACCGCGC
>DATFRX010000476.1:0-4721 GCA_035262905.1 Nocardioidaceae bacterium | reverse complement strand
GGCGCGGGGGACCAGCTGCTGACCGCACTCGCCCATCGGATCGCACTCGGCCTCGCCTCCATCGTCGCGGTGCTCGATCCGGATCTGGTCGTGCTCACCGGCAGCGTGCTCAAGGCGGGCGGCGACCGGCTGCTCGACCTGGTGCGCTCGGAGCTGGCCGAGTTGGCCGTGGCTCGGCCGACGATCGAGCTGTCCGGCATCCCCGACCGACCGGTCCTGCGGGGCGGCCTCTGCGTGGCCCTGTCGACCGTCCGGGACGAAGTCTTTGACACCATCCAGTCCAGCCAGGCGGTCGGCCGCTCGTGATGCCGACGCCACACAGGAGATGAGAACCATGCCCCGACTCCACCGGAAGGCCGTCGGCACGACGGCTGTGGTCGTGTTCGCCCTGCTCGCCGCCGGATGCACCGGCAGCTCGAGTGGGGGAGCGAGCGACGACCCGAACGCGGAGACCACGATCAAGTTCTGGCATGGCTGGACCGCGCCGAGCGAGGTCGCCGCGATCAACGCGGCCGTCAAGGACTTCGAGGCCAAGAACCCGAACATCCATGTCGACGTGACCAGCGGCATCACCGACGACAAGATCAACCAGGCCCTTCGCGCCGGCGGTTCGGATGCTCCCGACGTGGTGTCGTCGTTCACGACCGACAACGTGGGCGAGTTCTGCGCGTCCCACGTCTTCGTCGACCTGGCGCCGTTCTTCGAGAAGTCCGACATGAACCCGGACGACATCTTCCCGCCCACCATGCTGGACTACACCCAGTTCGACGGCGTCCAGTGCGCCCTTCCCTTGCTGGCCGACGCCTACGGCCTCTACTACAACAAGGACGCGTTCGCAGCGGCTGGGATCGACGGGCCGCCGAAGACGCTGTCGGAGTTCGAGGCCGACGCGATCAAGCTGACCAAGTCTGACGGTGACTCGTACTCCCAGCTCGGCTTCATGCCCGACTACCACGGGTACGAGACCACGATCGCCCACTACGCGGCGCAGTGGAACCCGACGTACTTCGACGACCAGGGCAAGTCCAACGCGGCCAACGACCCCGCCCTCACCCAGATGTACGAGTGGCAGAAGCACATGGTCGACGTGCTCGGCGGCTACGACAAGCTGGAGCGCTACCGCTCGACGTTCGGCGACGAGTGGGGATCGAAGCACCCGTTCATGACCGGGCAGGTTGCGATGCAGCTCGACGGTGAGTGGCGGGCCGGCATGATCGACGACGCCGGTGTCGACTTCAACTACGGTGTCGCGCCGTTCCCAGTGCCCGACGATCAGGCCGACACCTACGGCAAGGGCTATCTCAGCGGCACCATCATCGGCATCGCGAGCACCAGCGACAAGCAGAACGCCGCCTGGGAGTTCGTGAAGTACATGACCACCGACACCGACGCGGTCGTCAACTTCGCCAACGGGATCCACAACGTCCCGTCCACGATGGACGCGCTGCAGTCGCCGAACCTCGACGTCACTCCCGCCTTCAAGACCTTCATCGACATCGCGGAGAACCCGAACAGCAGCACGACCCCGGCGAGCCCCAACGGCGGTGCGTACCAGCAGACGCTGCAAGACGTGGGCTACGACTACGAGTCGGGCAAGATCACCGACCTGCATGCCGCGCTCCAACAGGCGGACCAGCAGATCGACGCCGACATCGCCCAGGCCCAGTGACGCCGGAGCCGGCATGACTGTCGCCGCCCACACCAAGTCTCGCCCGCCGCCGCGCAGCCTGTCGCGGCGGGCGAGCCGGTGGCGCAATCGGCTGCGCATCGTCGCGTTCCTGTCGCCGTGGCTGCTCGGCACCGGGTTGTTCTTCATCTACCCGCTGATCGCGACCGGCTACTTCTCGATGATGAAGTACGACGGCTTCACGCCACCGGTGTGGACCGGGTTCAGCAACTGGGACTACGTGTTCAACGTCTATCCGTACTTCTGGCCGGCGTTGCGCAACACCCTCTGGCTGGTCTTCGTCGTCGTGACGCTGCAGGTCCTGTTCGGTCTCTCGGTGGGCATCCTGGTGTGCCATCTGCGGCGCAGCGCCGGAGTGTTCCGGACCCTCTACTACGCACCGCATCTGGCTCCGCCGGTCGCGGCCACGATGGCGTTCGTGTTCCTGCTCAACCCGGGGACCGGGCCGGTGAACACGATCCTGGGTCATCTCGGGCTGCCCGAGCCGGGCTGGTTCAACGACCCGGCCTGGTCGAAGCCGGCCCTCACATTGCTTGTGCTGTGGGGGATCGGAGACCTGATGATCATCTTCATGGCGGCCCGGCTGGACGTGCCGGTCGAGCAGTACGAAGCCTCCGAGCTCGATGGCGCCGGCGCGTTCTCGAGGTTCCGGTTCGTCACGCTGCCGAACATCCGGCCGATCCTGGTGTTCGCCGCAGTCACTGGCGTCATCGCGATCATGCAGTTCTATACCGAGCCGCTTGTGGCCGGGAAGGTCGCCAGTGGCCAGATCGGCGGTTCGGGACAGCAGGTCGAGCCCGGCTATCCGAGCAAGTCGACGCTGACCCTGCCGCAGTTGGTCTACAACCTCGGATTCCAGCGGTTCGACATCGGTGCCGCCTGCGTCGTCGCCCTGGTGCTCTTCGCCCTGTCGATGGTCTTCGCCCTGTTCCTGATGCGGCGGGGCTCGGGCTTCCTGGCGGCTGGTGACTGACATGGCCGAGAACACGTTGGTCGCGACTCAGGTCCAGCCGCTGGAGCGCCCGGCGCGAGTGCCGGTCGGCGGTCCGAAGCGAAGTCAGCTGGTGCTCGAGTGGATCGGGCTCCATGCGTACGCCGTCGCCGCCCTGCTGTTCTTCGTGCTGCCGTTCGTCTTCGTCCTGCTGACTGCGGTGATGACCGATCAGCAGGCTTTGACGCGAGACCTGTGGCCGAACACGTGGGAGTGGAGCAACTTCAAGACGGTCTGGGACACGCCGGGATTCCTTACCTGGTGGCGCAACACGTTGATGTACGCCACGCTCGGCACGGTCCTCATGCTCTTGTCGAGCATTCCGGTCGCGTACGCGCTGGCTCGCTTCCGGTTCCGCGGTCGCGGCTTCGTGATGATGGTCGTGATCGCCACGATGATGCTGCCGCCGCAGGTGGTCATCGTCCCGATGTACCTCGTCTGGTCGCGGCAGTTCCACCTGACCGGCACCCTGTGGCCACTGATCATCCCGCTGGCCTTCGGCGACCCGTTCTCGATCTTCCTGCTGCGGCAGTTCTTCCTGACCATCCCGCAGGAGTACGTCGACGCCGCCAAGGTCGACGGCTGCGGCGACTTCCGGGCGATGCTCCGGATCGTGGTGCCGATGGCGAAGCCGGCCATCGCGGCAGTCGCGCTGTTCCAGTTCTTCTATTGCTGGAACGACTATTTCGGACCGCAGATCTATGCCAGTGAGAATCCGGCCGCGTGGACGCTGAGCTATGGGCTGGAGTCGTTCAAGAGCGTGCACCATACGAACTGGAACCTGACCATGGCCGCCACGATGCTCGTCATGGCGCCGGTCATCATCGTGTTCTTCTTCGCCCAGAAGGCATTCGTCGAGGGCGTCACCCTGACAGGAGTCAAAGGATGAAGGTCGCGGTCGTCGGCGGCGGATCGACCTACACGCCGGAGCTCGTCGACGGATTCGCCCGGCTCGGTTCGCGGCTCCCGATCGACGAGTTGGTGCTGATCGACCCGGCGCAGGAACGGCTTGAGATCGTCGGTGGCCTCTCGCAGCGGATCCTCGCCAGGCAAGGGCATTCGGCGGGGCTGACCCTGACCGACGACCTCGATACAGGCGTCGCCGACGCGCATGCGGTCCTCCTCCAGCTGCGCGTCGGCGGCCAGGCCGCCCGGGACGGGGACGAGACCTGGCCGTTGGAGTGTGGTTCCGTCGGCCAGGAGACGACCGGCGCCGGGGGACTGGCTAAGGCGATGCGTACGGTGCCCGTGGTGCTCGACATCGCCGACCGGGTGGCGCGACTGAGTCCGGACGCGTGGATCATCGACTTCACCAACCCGGTCGGCATCGTCACCCGGGCCCTGCTGCAGGCGGGTCACCGCGCGATCGGGCTGTGCAACGTGGCCATCGGCTTCCAGCGCCGGTTCGCCGCGATGCTCGGCGTCGCGCCCGAGGCGGTCGAGCTGGACCACGTCGGATTGAACCATCTGACCTGGGAGCGCGCCGTCCGCGTCGACGGCGAGGACCGGCTGCCCAAGCTGCTGGCCGACCATGCCGACGAGCTCGCCGCCGACATCGAGCTGCCCGCGGAGCTGGTGCGCCAGCTTGGTGTGGTGCCGTCCTACTACCTGCGTTACTTCTACGCCCATGACGAGGTGGTACGCGAGCTGACCGGCCGGCCGACCAGGGCGTCCGCGGTCGCCGAGATCGAGCAGCAGTTGCTCGCGATGTACGCCGACCCCGGGCTGCTCGAGAAGCCGGCCCTGCTGTCGCAGCGGGGCGGCGCGTACTACTCCGAGGCCGCGGTCGAGCTGGCCGCCGGGCTGCTGGGCACAGAGGCGGAGGAGCGACCCGCCCAGGTCGTCAACCTGCGCAACGACGGGACGCTGCCGTTCCTGCCGGCCGACGCGGTCATCGAGGTGCCGGCCCGGATCGGCCAGGACGGAGCGCGGCCGGTGCCGGTGGAGCCGCTGTCTCCGCTGTACGCCGGGCTGGTCGGCGCCGTCGCGGCCTACGAGCGCCTGGCGCTGGACGCAGCGCTGCACGGCGGGCGCGAGCGGATC
>DATFRX010000475.1:0-9523 GCA_035262905.1 Nocardioidaceae bacterium | reverse complement strand
TGATCGACGCGGCGGCCTGGCTCACCGAGTACCTGCTCGGCCGCTGCCCGGAGCTTCGGATCCTCGCGACCAGCCGCGAGCCGCTCGGCGTCATGGGCGAGACGGTGTCGCCGGTGCCGCCGCTGGCCGCACCCTCCGACTCGGTCACCGTCGCCGAGGCACTCGACTTCCCGGCCGTACGGTTGTTCGCCGAGCGGGCTCGCTCCGCCCGACCGGAGTTCGAGGTCGATGCCGGCAACGTCGATCACGTCGTGGAGATCTGCCGCCGGCTCGACGGCCTGCCGCTCGCGATCGAGCTAGCGGCGGCCCGGCTGCGAGCCCTCCCGGTCGAGCAGATCGCGGCCCGGCTCGACGACCGCTTCCGGCTGCTGACCGGCGGCAGCCGCACGGCCGATCCTCGCCACCAGACGCTCCGGGCCGTCGTCGCCTGGAGCTGGGACCTGCTCTCCGACAAGGAGCGGGACCTCGCCGAGCGGCTGGCGGTGTTTCCCGGCGGCGCCACCCCCGAGAGCGTCGAGGGCGCCTGCCAGCTCGACGCCGACGTCGCGCTCGACCTGCTCGCCGCGCTGGTCGACAAGTCGCTGCTCCAGGTCGTCGGCGGCTCCGAACCGCGCTATCGGATGCTGGAAACGCTGCGCGAGTACGGCCAGGAGCGACTCGACGAGGCCGGCGCGACCGACTCCGCCCGGGCTGCGCACGCGGCGTACTTCCTCCAGCTGGCCGAGACGGCCGAGCCACATCTGCGCCGCCGCGACCAACTGCGCTGGATCGCCATGCTGACGGCCGAGCGCGACAACCTGGTGGCCGCTCTGCGGTTCGCGGTCGACAGTGCCGATGCCGACACCGCCGTCCGGCTCGGAGCCGCGCTCGGCATGCACTGGGTGATGCAGGGCAGTCACGCCGAGGGCGCTGACTGGCTCCAGCTCGCGCTCGAGGTGCCGGGCGACGCCGATCCCGAGACCCGAGCGATCGCGCTGACCCTCTTCGTCATCAACGCCGCATCGGCCGGCCGGATCGACCGGGTGCCGCCGATCGTCGACGAGCTTCGCGCGCTCGCTGCCGAGGTGGGATCGACATCCACGCATCCGGCGCTGGCGTTGCTCGAGCCCGGCCTCGCGGTGTTCAGCGACCAACACGAGCAGGGTCTGGCCGCGATCGACAAGGCACTCCCCCATCCGGACCCGTGGGCCGAGGCGGCGCTCTACCTGATGCGAGCGGCGTTCAAGGAGAACATGGGCTACGCCCCGGGGATGCGGGACGACCTGATCGTCGCCACGGACGCGTTCAGAGGCGTCGGCGAGCGCTGGGGCATGGCGATGACCCATCACCTGCGCGGCGAGCTCGAGCTGATGACCGGCGACCTCGACGCCGCCAGCGCCAGCTTCCACGAGGCATTGCAGCTCACCACCGAGATCGGTGCCGCCGACGACGTCGGGCAGCTGCAGGTCCGGCTCGCGGTCATCGAGGCACTGCGCGGGCACACCGACCAGGCCCGGGCCGAGCTGCTCCGGATCCTCGACGTCACGCAACGGCAGGGACGTACTCACCTCGAGGTCTACTGCGACCTCTTCCTCGGGTATCTCGCGCGTTGCGACGGCGACCTCGACGAGGCGACCCGGTGGTACGAGACGGCGCGCGAGTCCCTGCAGCAGCGGTCGCTCGGGATCCGGCAGCTTGACGCCCTCCTGCTGACCGGGCTGAGCCATGTCAGTGTGGACCGGGGCGATCTGGCCCGCGCCGAGTCGCAGCTCGCGGAGGGGCTGGTCGCGGCCGAGACGGATGCCAAGGACATGCCGGTGATCGCGCATGTCGGAGTCGGCATCGCCAATCTGAGCCTGGCTCGCGACGGCGCCGAGTCGGCGACCGAGCTGCTGGGCGCCGCTGACGCGGTCCGCGGGATCGAGGCGGCCGGCGACTTTGACGTACAACAGCTGACGACGCGACTGCGCCGCGAGCTGGGCGACGGCTATGCCGCCACCCGCGCTCGCGGCGCAGCACTCTCGCGTGCGGACGCGCTGGCCCGGCTCCGGGCCGCCCTCCCCTGACGCACGCGGACGAATCTTGAGGGATTGAGGTAGCCGGAGCTGCCGCAATCCCTCAAGATCCGTGGGCCGTCAGGTGCGACGGCGGTAGGCCCGGACCGCCAGCGGGAAGAACACCGCCAGCAGGCCGATCGACCAGAGCAGCGTGTGGATCACCGGGCCCGCGACGGGTCCGTCGACCATCAGGCCACGTGCCGCGGCCATCACCTGGGTCAGCGGGTTCACATCCACCCACGCCTGCAGCCAGCCCGGCAGTGTGTCGGTCGGCGCCAGCAGGTTGGTCCCGAAGGTCAGTGGGAACAGCGCCAGGAAGCCGATGCCCTGGACCGCTCCGGGTTCGCGGACCAGCATGCCGAGCAGGACGAAGATCCAGCTCATGCAGAAGGCGAAGAACATCACGAGCAGACAGGCGGCCAGCGCCGACATCGGGTCGGTCTCGATCCGGAAGCCCACGAGCGAGCCGAAGCCCAGCAGCACCACGATGCTGATGACGTAGCGGATCACGTCGCCGAGCACCGAACCGATCAGCGGCGCCGACCGCGCGATCGGCATGCTCCGGAACCGGTCGAACACGCCCTTCTTGATGTCGTCGTTGAGGTTGATCCCGGTCTGCACCGACGCGAACGTCACCTGCATCGTGAGCAGGGCCGGCAGCATGAACTGCAGGTAGTCATGCGTCGAGCCCGCGACGGCGCCGCCGAGCAGGTAGACGAACAGCACCACGAACATGATCGGCTGCAGGGTCACGTCGAGCAGTTGCTCGGGCGTACGGCGGGTCTTGATCAGACTCCGCTTGGCCAGGGCGAGGCTGTGCCGCACCAGGCCGAACGGCCGGGTCGTCGACGGCGTACGAACCTGGCTGATGTTGTCGCTGGGAGCGGTGATGGTCGTACTCATGCCGCCTCCTCCTCGGTGTCGGTGGTGCCATGTCCGGTCAGGGTGAAGAAGACGTCGTCCAGGTTCGGCAGCCGCAACGAGAGCTCGGCGACGCCGATGCCGGCCGCCGCGAGTCGAGCGACCGCCGCGGTGAGCGCGGAGTCGTCCTCCACTGGGACGGTCAGCTGGCCGCGGCCCGGTGACTCCACCGGCTGCCCGGCCACGTCGGCCAGGATCGCCTCGGCGTCAGCCATCCGAGCGACGTCGGTCGGGCGCAGGTCGATGTGCTGGCCCCCGACGATCCGCTTGAGCTCGGCCGGCGTGCCGGCCGCGATCACCCGTCCCTGGTCGATGACGGAGATGTCATCGGCCAGCGCGTCGGCCTCCTCAAGGTACTGCGTGGTGAGCAGCACGGTGACCCCGTCGTCGACCAGGGTGCGGATGATCCGCCAGACGTCCTCGCGACGGACCGGGTCGAGCCCGGTCGTCGGCTCGTCGAGGTAGATGACGTCGGGTCGCCCGACCAGGCTCGCCGCCAGGTCGAGCCGGCGCCGCATGCCGCCGGAGTACGTCTTGACCGGCCGGTCGGCCGCGTCGGCGAGCTCGAAGTGGCTGAGCAGCTCCTTCGCGCGGGAGCGAGCGTCGGAGGTACGGAAGTCGAGCAGCTGTCCGATCAGCACCAGGTTCTCGGTGCCGGTGAGGTCGTCGTCGACCGAAGCGTACTGGCCGGTCAGACCGATCACTCGGCGCACCCGCTCGGCGTCGCGTACGACGTCGTAGCCGGCGACCGTCGCGGTGCCGGCGTCCGGCCGCAGGAGGGTCGCGAGGATCCGGACGGCGGTCGTCTTGCCGGCTCCGTTCGGGCCGAGGACGCCGAGGATGCTGCCCTGCCGCGCGGCGAGGTCGATGCCGGAGAGGGCCGTGGTCGAGCCGAAACGCTTGACCAGCCCCTCGGCCTGAAATGCGTAGGTCATGGTCTCTCCTTGACGTGTCGTACGAGAAGGAGCGTGCCGCCGGTCGCTGGCATCGGGCGCACGCCCGGCTGACACGGCGCGGGCGGCCATGACAGCGGTCGTGACAGCGGGCTGTCAGCGGCGATGCCAAGGTGGAGCCGATCGCCACCCAACCTCGCGGGCCTCGGATTTCGTCTCTGAGGTGACGACGACGGAGAGGGGTCATCCGATGGGACGGTCGTACGACGAGGACTTCACCGCGTTCGCGACGGCCTCCCTCCCGCACCTGCGCCGGACGGCATACCTCATGTGCGGCAACTGGCACCACGCCGAGGATGCCGCCCAGGAGGCGCTGATCCGGGTCTACCGATCGTGGCGCCGGGTCGAGAGGCGAGAAGGCCTGCTCGCCTACGCCCGGAGCACGACGGTTCGCATCCTGATCGACCAGTCCCGCCGCCCCTGGCGACGGGAGCGGCCGATCGACGTCCCAGAGTCGAACGAGGCGGTCGACCCGACCGCCGAGATCGACGAGCGGGACACCATGGTGCGGGCGTTGTCGTCGCTGTCTCCGGGACGGCGCGCGTGCGTCGTCCTCCGCTACTACCACGACCTGACAGTCGCCGAGACCGCTCGGGCGCTGGGCTGCTCGGAGGGCACGGTGAAGAGCCAGACCTCCGATGCGCTCAAGGCGCTGCGGCCGATCGTCGGCGAGGTCGTGAACTCGAGGAGAGTCTCGTGATCGAC
The DNA here is from genome assembly GCA_035262905.1 of Nocardioidaceae bacterium. Lineage (GTDB taxonomy): Bacteria > Actinomycetota > Actinomycetes > Propionibacteriales > Nocardioidaceae > DATFRX01. The sequence continues at coordinate 4,908 of DATFRX010000475.1, read as the reverse complement.
ATCCGCCACCAGCTCAAGCAGGCCGCCTCCGACGACGGCGTGCCCCTGCGCACCGACGTACGCCAGCTTCTCGACCGCGCTCGCACCGACCGTCGCCGGCACCGCACCCGTACCGTCGCCCTCGCCGTCATCCCCACCGTCGCCGTGCTCGTGGCGGGCGGGCTGCTGGGCACCAGCCTGCTGCCTGCAGAGCCCGGCCGGAGCGGCCAGCCCGCCGGCGCGCCGTCGGTCGGCTCGACCATCCAGGAACCGACGTCCGATCCCGGTCTGCCACCGACCGCCGCGAACCTCACGCAGGTGCTCGTGACCGCCGACGGCTGGACCTTCGACGGCATGGACAACAGCAAGCAATGGGGCGGCAGTCAGATCTGGACCAACGGCGGTCAGTGGCTCGAGGTGCAGTGGTACCCCGCGAGCGAGTACGACAGCTATCTGCGGGACCGTCGCGTGGACACGACCGAGCGAGCGGTCGACTTGCTGGGACAGTCCGGTCTCGAGTTCACCGAGAAGCCCGATATCGGGTCATCGCCGCCGGGCGCGGATCACCCCGAGCCGTCCAATGACGCGCGGACTCAGGCGAGCTTGGGCACCGGGGGCATGGTGGCAGACGGCCATCGGGTCTACACGATCCTCCCGGCCGTCGGCGACTACTTCTTGATGATCGACGCCTACACCACCAACGAGGCCGCATTCGACGAGGTCGTCAGCTCGCTGACCCGAGTCGACAAGCCGACCTGGGAGCAGGCGATCGACCAGGGCGTCGTCACCGAGGCCGAGGGCGCGGCGTTCCTGGCCGAGGCGAAGCAAGGTGTGCCGATGCCGGCCGCCGTCGACATCACGGTGGACGACCTGAACCTGCCGCAGTCGCCCTACCAGGCGCGCGCCGCCTTCGCCGGGCCGGTGCTGTGCGGCTGGGCCGAGCAGTACGTCGCCGGCGCCCAGCACGCGCTCGACATCCTGCGCGCCAGCCGGGACTGGCCGGTGCTGCAGCAGATGCGTCCTGAGGGTGACTACGCCGAGGTCGTCGCCGAGACCATCGAGCAGCTCGCCAGCGGCACGACCGACAAGGGCAACCCGTTCACGCTCGAGCTCTTCGACCAGGCGGTCGGCTGCTAGCCGAGAATCAGCCGGAATGGCTCGGCGACTGGCTGGCGGCGTTCTCGAAGATGTTCTCGCCGGTGTGCTGGACAGCCGCGGCCGGCAGCGCGGTCGACACGACGAGTGCGATTAGGGCGGCGAGCGGAATCGGCCGGCGTTTGGGTGCAGGTGCCAGGAGCGCCTGCACCCGCGCGGCGATGTCGCCTCCGGTGGCCGCGAGCTGGGTGGCCGATCGGGCGGCATCCGTCTGCCGCAGGGCCACCCGGGCGAGGGTGTGCGCGACGAGCCGCCGGTCGCGTACCGTGCGGGCGGCGTCCTCATCCGCCCAGCGCTCCACAGCCGCGGCGACGCTGCGGCTGGTCGGCCGGAGCAAAGGGTTGACCGCGGCAGCGACGTCGGCGACTAGCCGCCACCACGCATGGTTATTCGCCAGATGGGACAGCTCGTGGGCGAGAAGCGCGCGCCGCTCGTTGGGACGCAGGGTGCTGAGCAGGCCGGTGGTGACGACGACCCGCCCGATCGGACGCGGCATCGTGAACGCTTCCGGTCGCGGATCGTCGACGACCAGCACGTCACCGGTCGCGGTCAGACCGCGACAGGCACGACGAACACTCGCCAGCGCCTGGACTCGCCGGACCAAGGTGAGCGCGACCGAGATCGCCGCCAGCACCACCAGGACTCCGCAGATCGCGGCAGCCGCGGCGGGCGGACTGTTCGTGCGGAGCACGGCGGTCGACCAGGCGCCGCGCTGGGCGATCTCCGGATACTGACCGACCCAGGTGAAGGCCACCACGGCCAGGATGAACGCTCCGCTGGCCGCGACGAACAGGCTGGCCGGAGCGAGCAGGCGGGTCGCGGTCGCCGGCGGCAGTCGCCGGCCCAAGCTGGGTGCGACCACGGCGTACACCACGATCAGGGCGATGCCGATCACGGCGGCGTCGGTCACGGCTCGTCCTCGTCCAGCACTGCCCGGAGCAGCCGCGTCTCGTCGTCGGAGAGCTCGCCGGCGAACCGGGTGAGCACCGCCGCGCGGTCGCCGTGGGCATCAAGGAGCCGATTGATCTGCAGCGTCGCCAGCTCGGTCTCGTCGACGACGGCGGTGTAGGCGTACGACCGGCCGGCCCGCTCCCGCGTGACCCGGCCCTTGGCGTGCATCCGCGCGAGCACCGTCATCACCGTCGTGTACGCGAGCCCGTCGCCGAGCGCCTCCCGGACGTCGCTGGTCGTCATCGGGCGGTCGCCGGCGGCCAGCGTGGCGAAGACCTGCTGCTCGAGATCGCCTCGTCCCCTGGCCACGGTGTGGATACCCTTCAGTCAGTTACTACATACAACGTAGTAGTACGATCGGTTACTACGTCAAGCGTAGTAGCTGCCTGGTCGTGCAACCCAGGCATTCGGGGGCAGCACCCATCGCGAGAGGAACGTCTCGATGAGTTATCTGCAGGCTATCGTGATCGCCCTGGTCCAGGGCGTGACCGAGCTGTTCCCGGTCTCGAGCCTCGGCCACTCCGTTCTGCTGCCGGCCTGGCTCGGCGGCAGCTGGGAGACCCTGGTCGAGCAGTCCTCCCAGCCGAACAGCGAGTCGTCGTTCTATCTGGCCTACATCGTGGCGCTCCACGTGGCGACGGCACTCGCCCTGCTGGTGTTCTTCCGGGCGGACTGGGTGCGGATCATTCGCGGCTTCTTCCGAAGCGCCGCGCGCTCGGTCCGCGAGCGCCGCTGGAGCGTCGTCGACGCCGACGAGCGGCTGGCCTGGCTGATCGTCTTGGCCACGATCCCGGTCGGGCTCACCGGCCTGGTGTTCGAGCACACGCTGCGCACGATCTTCGCCAAGCCGCTGTCGGCGGCCGTGTTCCTCACGATCAACGGCCTGGTCCTGCTGGCCGGCGAACGCCTGCGCCGCCGGGTCCCGGTCGCCGCGCAGGAGGTCCGGGCCGAGGCGTACGCCACGACCGGATCCGGGCCGCGAGCCAGTGAGGAGGTCACCGCCGCTGTCGAGTCGGACCACCGCTTGGCCGGCCTCCGCTACCGCGACGGGGTGTACGTCGGGTTGTGGCAGATTCCGGCGCTGCTCGCGGGTATCAGCCGCTCCGGCGCCACCATGGTCGGCGGGCTGACCCGTGGCCTGTCCCACGAGGACGCCGCCCGATTCGCCTTCCTGCTCGCGACGCCGGTCATCCTGGCCGCCGGCGTGCTCAAGCTCCCGTCCCTCGCCGGTCCCGCCGGGGATCACATCCACGGTCAGGTCGTCGTCGGCATGATCGTCGCCGGTGTCGCCGCCTACCTGTCGGTGCGGTTCCTGGTCCGCTACTTCGAGACCCGTACCCTCACCCCGTTCGCCATCTACTGTCTGGTCGCCGGCGTCGCCAGCATCATCCGCTTCGGCATCGCCTGAGCCATCGGGTCCTCGATCTGATACGGCTTGAGTTGGCGACCGAACCGCTTCGACCGACATCGGCGAGCCAGGTGAGCGACATGTCCGTACCGAGATCCGACCGGGACGACCACCCATGAGCGGCATCCTGGACCCGATCCTGCACGCGTCGCCGTGGGTCATCCTCACCGTCGTCGGCCTGGTGGTCCTCGCCGAGGACGCGCTCTTCGTGGGGTTCGTGATCCCCGGCGAGACCGCCGCCATCCTCGGCGGCGTCGCCGCGCACAGCGGCAGCGTCCCCCTGTACGGCGTCATCATCGTGGTCGTCGTGGCCGCCATCGTCGGCGACAGCGTCGGCTACGAGGTCGGCAGACACCTCGGCCCGCGCGTCCTGACCTGGCGCATGCTCGAGCGACGAAGAGCGCGGATCGACGATGCCCGTGCCTATCTCGCCCGCCGCGGTGGGATGGCGGTCTTCCTGGGGAGATGGACCGCGTTCCTCCGGGCCGTCATGCCCGCCCTGGCCGGAATGTCGCACATGCCGTACCCGAAGTTCCTCGGCTACAACGCGGCCGGCGGGATCATCTGGGGCGTCGGCGTCGTCGTCGCGGGCTACCTGGTCGGCGCGTCGTACGCCCGGCTCGAGCAACTCCTGAGCGAGGGCGGCGCGATCTTCGCGGCCGTCCTGATCGCCCTGGCGATCGTCGTCTACCAGGTCCGCAAGCGCCGGAGCGAGACCGAGCGGCCGTCCGATCGCGGCTGACCGGGATCGGGCCCGGCTACCGGGACGCGTCAGTCGACGGCGAGCGCCACCTCGGTGGACTTGATCAGCATGGTCACCGGCAAGCCCTCACCGAGCCCGAGATCCTCGGCGGCATCCCGCGTGATCGAGGAGGTGAGCACCTGGCCTCCGTCGAGTCGGACCTTGACGACCGCCATCGCCTCACCCTGGGCGACTGACACGACGGTGCCGGGCAGCTGGTTTCGCGTCGACAGCTTCATTTGGTTTCCTTCCGAGCGTGAACTTCGGCGAGGGTAGACACCGACTCGACGCCCGGCCAAAAATCTCCGCAGCTGCGTCCGAGCTCGTGCTCCACGGCGACGCAGCTGCGCCACTGGAGCCAACCGCGAGGCCAGGGACAGGACGGCTTCGGCGAGCCCGCGAGCCGCAGGCCGGAAATGGCCGCCGCAAATCGCGGGGAAATCGAATCCGGATGGGAAACTCCATTCACCCAGGCGAGAGTTTCCAGTTGGGTTATCGATTCGCGATACCTATTCTTCGTCGGCGGTCAGACCTGGGTCATGCGGACGTGCTGCTGCCCGGGCAGCTGCGAGCGCCGAAGCGGACCACCTACGCAGTTGCCCGCTCGAGCACCGCGGCCTTCGCGTCGCACCGGTCGCAGATCGGCACGTCGCCGAGGACCCGGTGGCGCCGG
>DATFRX010000474.1:0-5899 GCA_035262905.1 Nocardioidaceae bacterium | reverse complement strand
GCGGATCGGCGACGTGTTCCGCGAGTTCGAGGGCAACATCGACCCGCGTACGGTCCAGGGCTCCGGCGATGTGAAGTACCACCTCGGCGCCGAGGGCGAGTTCATCGGCCAGGACGGTGACACGATCAAGGTGTCGCTGGCGGCGAACCCGTCGCATCTCGAGACGGTCGACCCGGTGCTCGAGGGCATCGCACGGGCCAAGCAGGACCTGCTCGACAAGGGCGGCGAATACCCAGTCCTGCCGCTGTTGGTACACGGCGATGCGGCCTTCGCCGGCCAGGGTGTCGTCGCGGAGACGCTCAACCTGTCGCAGCTGCGCGGCTACCGCACCGGTGGCACTGTCCACGTCGTCGTCAACAACCAGGTCGGGTTCACCACGTCGCCGGCGCAGTCGCGGTCGTCGCTCTACTGCACCGACGTGGCCCGGATGGTGCAGGCGCCGATCTTCCACGTCAACGGCGACGACCCCGAGGCGTGCATCCGGGTGGCTCGACTGGCCTTCGACTACCGCCAGGCGTTCAACACCGACGTGGTCATCGACCTGGTCTGCTACCGGCGACGCGGCCACAACGAGGGCGACGACCCGTCGTACACCCAGCCGCTGATGTACGACCTGATCGAGAAGAAGCGCTCGGTGCGCAAGCTCTACACCGAGGCACTGATCGGTCGCGGCGACATCACCGTCGAAGAGGCCGAGTCCGCGATGCAGGACTACCAAGGCCTGCTGGAGCGGGTCTTCACCGAGGTCCGCGAGGCGAAGTCGACGCCGCCGGAGGACTACACCACGGTGCCGGAGTACCCCGACAAGCCCGCAGAGGGTGAGCGGACCGCCGTCACGCCCGAGGTGCTCAAGACGATCTCGGACGCCTACGACACGCCGCCCGACGGGTTCACCGTGCACCCGAAGGTGCTGCCGCAGTTGCAGCGCCGGGCCGCCGCGATCACGCAGGGGCCGATCGACTGGGGCACCGCCGAGATCATCGCGCTCGGCTCGCTGCTGCTGCAGAACCGGCCGGTTCGGTTGGCCGGGCAGGACTCGCGTCGCGGCACGTTCGTCCAGCGGTTCGCCACCATCATCGATCGCAAGAACGCCGCCGAGTGGACTCCGCTCGGCACCCTCAGCCCGGAGCAGGCGCCGTTCTACATCTACGACTCGCTGCTGTCGGAGTACGCCGCGATGGGCTTCGAGTACGGCTACTCCGTGGCCCGGCCCGAGGCGCTGGTGATGTGGGAGGCGCAGTTCGGCGACTTCGCCAACGGTGCCCAGGTGATCATCGACGAGTACATCTCGTCCGGTCAGGCCAAGTGGGGCCAGAAGTCCGGCGTCGTACTCCTGCTCCCCCACGGCTACGAGGGACAGGGCCCGGACCACTCGTCCGGACGGATCGAGCGCTTCCTCGCCCTCGCGGCGGAGGATGCCCTGACCGTGGCGCAGCCGTCGACGCCGGCGTCCTACTTCCATCTGCTGCGGCGGCACACGCTCGAGCACAACCACCGGCCGATGATCGTCTTCACGCCGAAGTCGATGCTGCGGGCCAAGGCCGCCGTCTCGACGCCGGAGGACTTCACGTCCGGGTCGTTCCAGCCGATCATCCCCGACGGCTTGGTCGATCCCGGCCGGGTCGAGCGGGTGCTGCTGTGCAGCGGCCGGATCGCGTGGGACCTGCTCGCCGAGCGGGCAAAGCGCGAGGGTGACGAGCCGACCACGGCCATCCTCCGGGTCGAGCAGCTCTACCCGTGGCCGATCGAGCCGCTGCGGACCGAGCTGGCGAAGTTCCCGAACGTGGCGCAGCTGCGCTGGGTTCAGGACGAGCCGGCCAACATGGGGCCGTGGCCGCACATGGCCCTGCACCTGACGCCGCAGCTCGATGGCCTGCCGTTCTACCGGGTCTCGCGGCCCGAGTCGACGGCGCCGGCGGTCGGCCAGCACTCGCGGCACATCGAGGAGCAGCGGGCGCTCGTGCAGCAGGCGTTCGCCTGACGAGGGGCAGCGCGGGTGTACTTCACCGATCGAGGGATCGAGGAGCTCGAGTCCCGTCGCGGCGACGAGGACGTCAGCCTGGCGTGGGTGGCCGATCGGCTGCGCGAGTTCTGCGATCTCAATCCCGAGTTCGAGACCCCGGTCGAGCGGTTCGCCACCTGGCTCGCTCGCCTCGACGACGAGGACTGACTCTCAGCCGCGCCTGAGGCGTACCTCCGGCTCGCCGAACGACGGCTCCGGCTTGCGGGATCCGTCCGGCTCGAATCCGTGTCGGGCGTAGAACCCTCGAGCCCGGTCGTTGGCCTCGAAGACCCAGAGGTACGCGGGCAGATCGCCGATCGCGGCCTCGATGAGTCGATGCCCCACGCCGGTGCCGTACTGCGAGGCACGGACGTAGATCGCGTACAGCTCCAGGTCGATATCGATGTCGTCGTCGCGACCGGGACCCGCCGACGCGAACCCGACCAGCTCCCCGTCGTCGGCGACCGCGAGCCAGCGCAGCGATCCACCGGCGATGTACGAACGCCACCGCTCCGTACGGTCCTCGAGATCGTCGGTGAGCCGGGCCAGGACGTCCGGATCGGTGAACGGTGCGTACGCCTCCCGCCAGCAGGCGATGTGAAGCGCGGCACCGGCGGCTGCGTCGTCGACCACGGCAGGTCGGATCGTCACCATGGCGGGCTCCCTCGAGACAACCGGATCTAAACGGTCAGGACGACCTTGCCGAACAGGTCGCCACGGGCCATCGCGGCGAAACCGTCGCGCGCCTGCTCCAACGGCAGTGTTCGGTCGATCAACGGCCGGACGCCGGTGACGTCGAGGAAGCTCGCCAATTGACCGAGCTCGTCGCGGGTGCCCATCGTCGAGCCCTGGATCCGCATCGACAGGTAGAAGATCCGGCGCAACTCGGCCGACGACGGCTTCTCCCCCGACGTCGCGCCGCTGAGCACCAGCGTGCCGCCGGGCCGCAGCGACTTGATCGAGTGCGACCAGGTGGCCTCGCCGACGGTCTCCATGACGGCGTCGACCCGATGCGGCAGCCGGGCGCCGGTCTCGACGGCGGCATGGGCGCCGATCGACAGGGCGCGCTTGCGCTTGTCCTCGTCGCGGCTGGTCGCGAAGACTCGCAGGCCGCCGGCGCGAGCCAACATGATCAACGCGGTCGCCACGCCACCGCCGGCGCCCTGCACGAGGACGCTGTCACCCGGCTTCACCCTGGCCTGGCCGAACAGCATGCGATAGGCCGTCAGGTACGCGGTCGGAAGGCAAGCCGCCTCCTCCCACGACAGTGCCGGTGGCTTCGGGATCAGATTGCGCCGGGGCACCGCCACCCGTTCGGCGAAGGTGCCGTCGTAGCGCTCGGACAGCAGCGACCGTTTCGGATCGAGCGTCTCGTCGCCGAGCCAGGTCGGCTCGCTGATCACCGAGTGGATGAGGACGTCGTTGCCGTCGGCGTCGACTCCGGCGGCGTCGCAGCCGAGGATGCGAGGCAACTCCTCCGCGGACAGACCGACGCCCTTCAGCGACCACAGGTCGTGATGGTTCAGCGCGGTGGCCCGGACCGAGACCGTCGTCCAGTCGTCCCGTGGCAGCGCGGGATCCGGACGCTCCCCGAAGGCCATCCCGGCCAGTGGATCGGTGGGGTCGAAGGCGGCTGCATAGACGGCAAACATCCCCCGACCATAGGGCACTGCGCGTACGACAGCCTGGCTCAGCGCCGGATCAGCGGCCAGACCCGCCGTACGACCCGGGCCACGATGTCGGCGTCCGGGATCGCCCCGACCGACCAGGAGTCGACCCCTTCGGCCGGGTTGTCCCGCTCGACCCACCAGCCGTTGGACTCGCGTCGAGTCACTCGCTTCACGGCCACGACTCCGTCGGGGAGCCGGACTACAGCCAGGCCGCCGATCCGGGGCTCAGTGCCGTAGCGAACGAGGAGCCGATCGCCGTCCCACAACGTTGGCTGCATCGACCGTCCGCGTACGACCGCGAAACCCCACGCCACCTGCTCTCCTCCCGCCCGTTACACCGGTATCGCCGCGGGTAAGGTCACGGTTACGTGCAAACAATTGCCTTCTCAACGAGAAAGGACCATGCGGTGCGATTCTTTGCCCCGACCATCGAGGTCCAAGCACATTGCGATCTTCCCTGCGGCGTGTACGACCCGGCGCAGGCCCACATCGAAGCACAGTCGGTCAAGGCGATCTGCGAGAAGGTCGCCGACAACGACGACCCCGACTTCCGTACCCGCGCGATGATCATCAAGGAGCAGCGGTCCGAGCTCGTCAAGCATCACCTCTGGGTGCTGTGGACCGACTACTTCAAGCCCCCGCACTTCGAGAAGTACCCCCAGCTGCACCAGCTGTTCAACGAGGCCACCAAGCTCGCGGGTGCGGCAGGCACCAAGGGCAGTTTCAGCGTCGAGACGGCGAACGAGCTGCTCGAGAAGATCGACGAGATCGACGACATCTTCACCGCGACCAAGCAGGGCTGAATCCCTCGGCTTTGCGCGGTAGTTGTTGGTGTGACGCGCGATCGATCAACAACTGCTGCGCAAAACCGTGGGCGAGCGACCCCGCAGGCGTAACTTTTCGGCTGGTATGTGCGTCTTGCACTACGCCCGAGTAACACGGCCGCCCGCGGCAACCCCTCCCGGTCTGTCCCGACACGACACGGTTCTGGGGCGCGACACGCGGTTGTAACACAATCCACAGCGTTCAGGGGGTTGTCTCGTCAGGGCTTTCTTGCAACGATCATGGATGCGTACCACGCAAACAGTGCTGGTGGGCTGTGTGCGCGTTCCCCCGGAGAGCTGCCTAGCCTCACCAGCTGACTGACATAGTGAACCCCTTCACAACAAGGACGAACCACAGGTCGCATTGACGACGACCAGTGGACAATCGATAAGAACAAGGAGTCGCCGCCATGGATTGGCGCCATCGCTCTGCGTGTCTCGACGAGGACCCGGAGCTGTTCTTCCCGATCGGTAACACCGGTCCGGCCATCCTCCAGATCGAGGAGGCGAAGGCCGTGTGCCGGCGATGCGAGGTGCGCGAGCAGTGCCTGTCCTGGGCACTGGAATCGGGGCAGGACCACGGCGTCTGGGGTGGCATGAGCGAGGACGAGCGCCGCGCGCTGAAGCGCCGGACCGCTCGGGCCCGCATCCGTACCGCCTGAGCCTTCGCCGCTAGGTCAACGGGGCGTCGACCCGCACACAGGTCCCCCGTTCGGCGCCGGCCGCAACCACGAGCCGGCCACTCAGCTCGCCCTCGACAAGGGTGCGCATGATCGACATGCCGAGGCTGCTCGACGTCTCGGGGTCGAAGCCCTCGGGCAGCCCCCGCCCGTCGTCCTCGACCCGGATCTCGAGCCGGCCCGCGAACCGCCGGGCGGTCACCACGACATGACCCGGTCCGGTGTCGAAGCCGTGGACGACCGCGTTCTGCATCGCTTCGGTGAGCACCATCGCCAGTGAGGTCGCCACCGCCGCCGGTACGGTTCCGAAGCTCCCCCGGCGCTCGGTCGTCACGGCGGCGCCCGGCGATGCCACCTCGGTGACCATGTGCCGCAGCTGATCCATGACCTGATCGAAGTCGACGGTCTCGTCGAACCCCTGACTCAGCGTCTCGTGCACAACGGCGATCGCCGCCACCCGTTGCACTGCCTCGTCGAGCGCCGCACGACCTTCGGCCGCCGACAGCCGCCGGGCCTGCAACCGCAGCAAGGCGGCCACGGTCTGCAGATTGTTCTTGACCCGATGGTGGATCTCTCGAATGGTCGCCTCTCGGGTCACCAACTCACGTTCCCGGCTGCGCAGATCGGTCACATCGCGCAGCAGCACCAGACCGCCCAACTGCTGGTCGTCGGCGGACAGTGGGATGGCCCGGATCACCAACGCAGCAGCGGTGTTCTCGATCT
>DATFRX010000473.1:0-4421 GCA_035262905.1 Nocardioidaceae bacterium | reverse complement strand
GATGAGCAGGACGGCCGCCACAATCGCGTATGACGGCGCCACGATCAGACGCGGCAGCAGCTTGGTCCGCCAGTCGATGAACGACAGGCCGACGCCGATCGCGCACAGGTAGATCCACGCCGGCAGCGACGCGGCCAGACCGAGCACGCCGCCGATCACGCCGGCCGCGACGCCGGCGACCAGGGCGCACCACATGCTCAGCCGCGGTGTACGGGCCAGATCGACGTAGAGCGGCTTGCCCTCGGCCGGCTCGGCGGGCTCCGGCAGCCGGGTCAGCACCAACGGCAGCTGCGACGCCGCCATGGCGGCCACGAGCGCGGCAACGACCGCGGCCACCACCGTCTCGTCGATCACGCCCCAGACCTCAGGCTCTGGCTGACGGGTCCGCTGATCTGCTGCGCGGCCGCGAGGCGGCGACCTGCTGCGTTGTCGTCGTCGCAAATGGCTGGGCCATTCGCTCCTCCTCCGCCTTGCATCTCATCCACCTCGCACCCGCTCGCGACGATCGGGACCCGTCAGCCAGACCCTATTGCCCTCAACGCCGCGTTTCGTACGACATCCACAGGCACGTCGTGACCGGTCATCAGCCGTACCTGGAGCACAGCCTGCTGGGCGAGCAGGTCGATCCCGGTCACCACGGTCCGGCCGAGATCGATCGCCCGCTCGGTCAGCGGCGTCGGCCACGGATCGTAGATCGCGTCGAAGACGGCGTCGCTGCGGACCACGAAGCGATCGGCCCACTCGGCGACGGCGGCGGACGGCACCGTCGACACGACGAGATCGGCCTCCGGCGGATCGTCGCCGAGCTGACTGACGATGGCGTCGACGCCGCCGGCGACCGCGCGAGACGCGAGTCCCTCAGCCCGGGCCGGGTCACGCACCTGCACGGTCACCGTCGCCAGGCCGATCCGGCGCAGTGCCAGCAACACCGACTCGGCCGTCGCGCCGCCGCCCAGGATCGTGGCCGAGCGCACCAGCTCGATGCCGCGCTCGGCCAGGGCCGTCACGATGCCGGGCACGTCGGTGTTGTCGCCGAACCGCCGCCCGCCCTCGACGATCACCGTGTTGGCCGCGCCCGCTTCGGCGGCGGTCGCCGAGACCTCGTCGAGCAACGGCAAGACAGCCCGCTTCAGTGGCATGGTCAACGACAGCCCGCGCCACGTCTCCCCGAGTCCGGCAAGGAAGCCGGCCAGTCCGGCCTCGTCCACGTCGTACGCGTCGTAGCCCCAGTCGAGTCCGAGCCGCTCGTACGCCGCCCGATGCATGACCGGAGACAGCGAGTGCGCGATCGGATGACCGAGCACGCCGCATCGTCGGGGCCGGTCGTCTAGCACAGGTCGGACGACGCGCAGTACCTCTGCAGCCTCGCGACATTGGCGTTGTGCTGCGCCAGCGTCGTCGCGAACAGGGTCTCGCCGGTCTTGAGGTTGACCGTCACGAAGTAGGTCCAGTTGCCCGGCGTCGGGTGCAGGGCGGCCTCGAGCGCGGCCTGTCCGGGCGAGTCGATCGGACCCGGCGGCAGTCCCGGGTAGCGATAGGTGTTGTACGGGGAGTTGACCGCCCGCTCCTGGTCGCTGGTGAACACGCCGTTGGTGGTCCCGTCGATCGCGTAGTGGACCGTCGAGTCCAACTGCAGCAGATCGCCGGCCTTGACCCGGTTGTAGATGACCCGAGCCACCTTGCCCTGGTCCTGCGGCCGGCTCGCCTCAGCCTCGACCAGGCTCGCCACCGTGACCACGTCCTGCGGCTTCAGGCCGGCCCGCTGGGCCTCCGACTCGAGATGGATCTTGGCCGCCACCTGGTTGAACTCGTCGACCATCATCTTGAGCACGTCATGGGCACTGGCGTCCGGCGGGATCGGATAGGTGGCCGGGAACAGATAGCCCTCGACCTTGCCGTTCGCGTACGCCGGCAACCCCAGCGACTTCGGCTGCCGCAGCACCTTCTGGAGCTCGGCCGGTTTGATGTCGGTGTCCTTGGCGATCAGATCGACGGTCTCGGAGACGGTGAGGCCCTCCGGGATGGTCAGCTGCGTCTCGGCCCGTGCCTTTCCGCTCAACAACAGGTCGAGGGCCGACTTGGCCGACATCTTGAGCTTCAGCTGGTAGAACCCGGCCTGGATCGACAGCGCGTCCGGATTGTTCGACGCCGCGTCGGTGAACGCCTCCGCGCTCGCCACGACGTCAGCCTTCGCCAGCGTGGTGCCGATCGTGGACAGCGAGTCGCCGCGCTGGATCTCGACCATCACGGCCCCGGTGCCCTGCCCGTCGTAATCAGCCGGCGGCGCGAACATGTCCTCGACATAGGACACGCCCTTGCTGACCACGAAGAAGAGCCCGGCGGCGACGACGGCCAGCAGGATGAGTACGGCGATACAGCTCCGGCCGCGGTTCTTGCTGGGACGACCGTCGTCGTCTGGATAACCGTTGCCGGGATAGCCGCTGCCGGGTTGATCCTTGCGGGGACGACGCTTCTTGCCACGCGCGGCTCGGTGACCGGGTGGCCGGCGGGGCAGCGTGCCTTCTCCGGGGTCGCTCAGGATCGGTGGCCTTTCAGGATCTCGCCGGCCGGAGCTCCCCTAGTCCGCTCGGCGTCGAGAGCACTCTGCAGGATTTCTACGGCAGCAGCCTGGTCGACGACCGCTCGCCGGCTCCTTCCCTTTCGTCCGCTGGTTCGTAGCGCGCGTTCCGCCGACGCCGTCGTCAGGCGCTCGTCCAGCAGACGCACTGGAGTCGGATGCACGCGGTCCGCCAGTCGCACAGCATAAGCCCTCGCCTGTTCGGCCGCGGAACCCTCCCGACCGGACAGCGAGACCGGCAGACCGACAACAATCTCAATTGCCTCATAGTCACCCGCGAGTCCCGCGATCCGGTCGACCGAGTGCTCGTCGGCGGCCACCGTCTCGACCGGCGTCGCCAAGGTCCCGGCCGGATCACTCACCGCCACGCCGATCCGCACCGTACCCACGTCGACTCCGAGGCGCCGGCCCTCACGCATGGGCATCCGCGCGAATCGACATCGCGGGCGCCCGGGCCACTGCAATGTCGATTCTCCGGTCGGCGGGTGGAGTCATCGCGACTCTGTGAGCGCCTCGGCGACCTGCTTGAGCGCCGTGTCGGCCGCACCGACCTCAGTGCCACCGCCCTGGGCGACGTCGTCCTTGCCTCCGCCGCTGCCGCCGAGCGCACCGGCCGCGATCTTGACCAGCGCGTTCGCCGAGACACCGCGCTCGCGGGCCGCATCGTTGACCGCGACGACGACCGAGGCCCGGCCGTTCGCCGCACCGACCACCGCCACGACGCCCGGCCGACCGGAGATCCGCCCGCGAACGTCGAGCGCGAGCTTGCGCAGGTCACCGGCGTTCGCACCGTCCGGCGCCCGATGACCGACGTACGCGACGCCGCCGACGTCACGCGCCGACTCCGCCAGTTCGCCGGCCGACGCGAGCAGCTGCCCGACCCGGACCCGCTCGATCTCCTTCTCCGCGACCCGGAGCCGCTCGACCAGGTCCGCCACCCGCTCGGGCAGCTCCTCCGGCCGCGCCTTCAACGCCTCGGACAACTGCGCGACCAGCAGGTGCTCGCGCGCGAGGAACTTGTACGCGTCGTTGCCGACCAGCGCCTCGACCCGGCGGACGCCGGATCCGATCGAGCTCTCGCCGAGCAGCTTGATCACGCCGAGCTGCCCGGAGGTGCCCGCATGGGTGCCGCCGCACAGCTCCCTCGCCCAGTCGCCGACCGAGACCACCCGGACCTCGTCGCCGTACTTCTCGCCGAACAGCGCCATCGCGCCGGACTTGATCGCCTCGTCCTGGCTCATGATCTCGGCGTGGACGGCCAGGTCGTCGATCACCAGCTCGTTGACCCGCGCCTCGACGTCGCCGAGCACCGACGGTGGCACCGACCCGGTCGCCGAGAAGTCGAACCGGAACCGGCCCGGCGAGTTCTCACTGCCCGCCTGCCGGGCGGTCTCGCCGAGCGCCTCGCGGAACGCCTTGTGCACCATATGGGTCGCGGTGTGCGCGCGGCTGATCGACCGGCGCCGATCCTCGTCGACCAGCGACCGGACCGCCTCGCCGAGGGTCACCTCGCCGGACAGCACCCGCGCTCGATGCGCGATCAGACCGGTCAGCGGCTCCTGCACGTCGAGCACTTCGAGCCGGGCTCCCGACTCGAGCTCCACGATGCCGTGGTCGGCCAGCTGGCCGCCGCCCTCGGCATAGAACGGCGTTCGGTCCAGGACGATCTCGACCTCGTCGCCCTCGGCCGCCGACGCGACGCTGCCGCTGTCGCCCACGATGCCGCGTACGGAGCCCTCCGACACGACCTCGTCGTAGCCGGTGAAGTCGACCGGCGTGCCGAGCGAGTCGGCGATCTCGCGATAGGCCCCGGTCTCGGCGTGCTGGCCCTTCTTCGCCTTCG
>DATFRX010000472.1:0-5509 GCA_035262905.1 Nocardioidaceae bacterium | reverse complement strand
CTGAAAGAGGTTTACAACCCGAAGGCCGTCATCCCTCACGCGGCGTTGCTGGATCAGGCTTTCGCCCATTGTCCAATATTCCCCACTGCTGCCTCCCGTAGGAGTCTGGGCCGTGTCTCAGTCCCAGTGTGGCCGGTCACCCTCTCAGGCCGGCTACCCGTCAATGCCTTGGTGGGCCGTTACCCCACCAACTAGCTGATAGGCCGCGAGCTCATCCTTCACCGCCGGAACTTTCCACCACCAGACGATGCCATCGGTGGTCATATTCGGTATTAGCCCCGGTTTCCCGGGGTTATCCCAAAGTGAAGGGCAGATTGCTCACGTGTTACTCACCCGTTCGCCGCTCGTGTACTCCCGAAGGAGCCTTACCGCTCGACTTGCATGTGTTAAGCACGCCGCCAGCGTTCGTCCTGAGCCAGGATCAAACTCTCCGTTGAAATCTATCGGTAATCGCCTCTCGAGAGAGGCGTCAACCGTCAACAGATGTAATCCTGACAAGTTGAATCACTTGTCAAAGGAATCCGAAGACAATCGGCCCCAGAAGGAACCGATCATCGACGGGGCGTTATTACTTCGTCGACTTTTGGCACACTGTTGAGTTCTCAAGGATCAGACGCGCACCATCACGTCACACCTTGCGGTGATCGGGTCCGGGGCAACTCGTCTAACTTACCGGACTGACTCGGTGCGGTCAAACCGCATTCCGGGGCAATCCGGAGGGGTGGATCTTCAGGGGACCTGGGGCCGTGAGCTACTTGGCCGACCCTGGTCGTGTCACTCCAGTGTAGCTGGTGCGAGACTCTCGATCTCGGTCACCCTCATCAGCTGGCGAGGGATAACAGTACGGATGGGCGGGGGCGCAGTCAAATCGGCTGGCGACACGCCGCCGGACCCCCATCCGTGCAGGTCAGAGCACCTGTGGTAGGACGGGCCCACCCGGCCCGGATTGACCGGCTATGCCGGATCCTCAGGCCCGGACGACCTCGGCCCCGGCCACCGACCGCTTGCCCTTGCGGACCACCAGCCAGCGGCCGTACAGCAGCGCCGAGTCCGGCAGCGGGCCGTCGGGCTCGGTGACCCGCACATTGTTCACATAGGCACCGCCCTCGCCGACCGTGCGCCGGGCCGCCGATCGGCTGTCGGCCAGGCCGGTCGCGACCAGGGCGTCGACGACGCTCGGGAGCTCCTCGCCGGCCTTCAGGGTTGCGTGCGGTGCCTCGGCCAGGGCGGCCTCGAGCACCGGCTCCGGCAGTTCGGCGAGCTCGGCCCGGCCGAACAGTGCCCGTGCGGCATGCTCGGCCGCCTGGGTCTCCTCGGCCCCGTGCACCAGGGTGGTGACGTCAGTGGCCAGCGCCCGCTGGGCGATCCGGGCCGCGGGCGCCTTCTTGGACTCCGTGACCAGCTCGTCGATCTCGGCGGTGTCCCGGTCGGAGAAGATCCGGAGGTACTCCCCCACCTTGGCGTCCTCAGAGTTGAGCCAGAACTGGTAGAAGGCGTACGGACTGGTCAGCTCGGGGCTCAGCCAGACGGTCCCGGACTCGGTCTTGCCGTACTTGGATCCGTCGGCCTTGGTGATCAGCGGTGTCGCGAGTGCGTGCACCTGCTCCCCCGTCGCCCGTCGGATCAACTCGACGCCGGCGGTGATGTTGCCCCACTGGTCGCTGCCCCCGGTCTGGATCCGACAGTTGTAACGCCGGAACAGCTCCAGGTAATCCATCGCCTGGAGGAGTACGTAGCTGAACTCGGTGTAGCTGATGCCCGACTCCAGCCGAGTGCGGACCACCTCGCGGCCCAGCATCCGGTTGACCGGGAAGTGCTTGCCGATGTCGCGCAGGAAGTCGATCGTGCTGAGCGGCCCGGTCCAGTCGAGGTTGTTGACGACCCGGCCGGCGTTGGGTCCGTCGAGGTCGATGTAGCGCTCGACCTGGCCCCGGACCCGGTCGACCCAGCCGCCGACGACGTCCTTGCTGTTGAGGGTCCGCTCGCCGGAGTCCTTGGGATCGCCGATCAGTCCGGTGGCGCCGCCGACCAGGATCAGCGGCGAATGGCCGGCCTGCTGCAGCCGCCGGGCGGTGACGAGCTGGACCAGGTTGCCCATGTGCAGGCTCGGCGCCGTCGGGTCGAAGCCGACGTAATAGGTCGTGGCACCCGAGTCGAGCTGCGCCCGCAGCGCGTCGATGTCGGTCGTCTGCGCGAGCAGGCCACGCCGGGTCAGCTCGTCGAGTACGTGGGTGTCCACTGTCGGTTTGCTCCTGTCGTGTCCGGTGGCGCCGGTGCCCCCAGCGTGCCCGCTCGACCGGCGTTCAAGCCAGCCCATTGTCGTCGGCCCGCGGACTGCGGCGATAGGGCGACACGGTCTGGTCGCCGGTGTGCCAGAACCGCCACGGCCGCTCGGCTGCCTGGCTGACGCCCACTCGCGGCCCCTGCGAGACGTCCACCGGCCCGTCGGCCGGCTCGAGTCGGAGTGCGCCGCCCGCGAGCAGATCGACTCCGTTGGCGGTGCCGTCGACGCCGAGGGCGCTGGTGAGTCGGGCCGGGCCGCGGGCCAGATCGCGATCGGCGACCTTTGGACCGCGCCGGCGCCGGGCCAGATCGAGTCCCTCCACGACCCGACCGGCGCGGAGCAGCACCGCTGTGGCCGTGCCGTCCGGGCCGCACACCAGATTCGCGCACCAGTGCATGCCGTAGCTGAAGTAGCAGTAGAGGTGGCCCGCCGGCCCGAACATGACGCCGTTGCGCGGCGTACGACCGCGGTAGGCGTGGGATGCCGGATCGGCGGTGCCTTCGTACGCCTCGACCTCGGTCAGCTCGATCACGACCGGGCCCTCGTCGGTCGTGTGGCGAAGCCGCCAGCCAAGCAGGTCCGGCGCCACGTCGAGTGCGGACCGGCTGAGTGCGACGCGGACGTCGGCGTCGAGATGGCTAGTCATCGGCCGCGGCGATCCAGTCGCGGTGGGCGGCGATCGCCCGGCGGAGCTCGTCGAGCTGCTCCCGGACCCGAGTGGGTGCCGTGCCGCCGCGGGCGTCGCGAGCCGCCACCGACCCCTCGACGGTCAGCACCTCGCGTACGCCCGGCGTCAGGTGCTCCGAGACGGCGGCCAGGTCCGCGTCGGACAGGTCGGCGAGCTCGATGCCGAGCTCCTCGCAGCGGCGTACGCAGGCACCGGCGATCTCGTGCGCCTCTCGGAATGGGACCCGCTGCCGGACCAGCCACTCCGCGATGTCGGTGGCCAGCGTGAAGCCTCGCGGCGCGGCCGCCGCCATCCGCTCGGTGTCGAAACGCATCGTCGCCACCATGCCGGTGTAGGCCGGGAGCACCAGCCGAAGGGTGTCGACCGCGTCGAACAGCGGCTCCTTGTCCTCCTGGAGATCGCGGTTGTACGCCAGCGGCAGACCCTTGAGGGTCGCGAGCAGCCCGCCGAGATCGCCGATCAGCCGGCCCGCCTTGCCGCGGGCGAGCTCGGCGATGTCGGGGTTCTTCTTCTGCGGCATGATGCTCGACCCGGTCGCATACGCGTCGTCCAGTGTCAGGTAGCCGACGTCCGGCGTCGACCAGACGATGATCTCCTCGGCCTGGCGCGAGAGGTCGACCGCGATCATCGCCGCGACGAACCCGAACTCGGCGGCGAAGTCACGGGCGGCCACGGCGTCGATCGAGTTGGCCGCCGAGCCGGTGAAGCCGAGGTCGGCCGCGACCCGATCGGGGTCGAGACCGAGCGACGAGCCGGCCAGTGCACCGGACCCGTAGGGCGACTCGGCGCCGACGCGGTCGTCCCAGTCACGCAGGCGGTCGACGTCGCGCACGAGCGGCCAGGCGTGCGCGAGCAGGTGATGGCTGAGCAGGACGGGCTGGGCCGGCTGCAGATGGGTCCGGCCCGGCAGGATCGCGCCCAGGTGTTCATCGGCCCGGTCGGCGAGGGCAGTGGCGAGATCGAGTACGGCAGCGGCGATTGTCCGGGCCTCGTCGCGCAGGTACATCCGCAGCAGCGTTGCGATCTGGTCGTTGCGCGAGCGCCCGGCGCGGAGCCGGCCGCCGAGCGTGCCGAGTCGCTCGACGAGCAGCCGTTCGAGTGCGGTGTGGACGTCCTCGTCGCCAGGATCAGGCGTCACGGCTCCCTTGGCGACGTCGACGGCGAGCGCGTCGATGCCGGTCTGGAGCTCGGCGAGCTCGTCGTCGGTCAGCAGCCCGGCCCGATGGAGTACGGCGGCGTGCGCCTTCGAGCCGGCCAGGTCGTACGTCGCGAGTCGCCAGTCGAAGTGGGTCGACACCGACAGGGCGGCCAGCGCCTCGGAGGGACCGCTCGCGAAGCGGCCACCCCACAGGGCGCTGGCGGAGTCGCCGGTGGGGTCGCCGGACGGCTGGTCGGTCACGCGTACTCCAGAGGTGGGTGAGGTCGGGGTGGATCGGAGTGGGTCGGCCCACTCTGCATGGCGAGTGCGCGCTGGGCATGGCATCGATGCCGTGCAGAGTGCGGCCGTACCACGTTAACGTGGTGTCGCTGGGGCGGATGGGGCTCCAGCGACGGGGTCGGGATGGTCAGGCGGTGAGCCGCTGGTCGCGCCGGGCGGCGAGCTTGCTCGGCAGGCCCCACAGCTCGACGAAGCCCTTGGCCAGTGACTGGTCGAACTCGTCGCCCTCGTCGTAGGTCGCGAGGCCGAAGTCGTAGAGGCTCGCCTCCGACCGG
This sequence comes from Nocardioidaceae bacterium, assembly GCA_035262905.1. Classification (GTDB taxonomy): domain Bacteria; phylum Actinomycetota; class Actinomycetes; order Propionibacteriales; family Nocardioidaceae; genus DATFRX01. Next base: position 824 of record DATFRX010000472.1, on the reverse strand, counting down.
CGCCCGGTGACGACGGCGCGGCCGCCGTGCAGCACCATCCGGATGTCGCCGCTGACCTGGCACTGCGACGACTCGATGAAGGCGTCCAGCCCACGCTTCAGCGGACTGAACCACAGCCCGTCGTAGGCCAGCTCGCTCCAGCGCTGGTCGACCAGGCGCTTGAACCGGCCGAGGTCCCGCTCGATCGTGACGCTCTCCAGCTCGGCGTGGGCGGTGAGCAGCGTGATCGCGCCGGGCGCCTCGTAGACCTCGCGGCTCTTGATGCCGATCAGCCGGTCCTCGACCATGTCGAGCCGCCCGACACCCTGTGCGCCGGCTCGCTTGTTGAGCTGCTGGATCGCCTCGAGCATCGTCACCTTGACGCCGTCGATCGCGACCGGCCGGCCGTTCTCAAAGCTGATCACCACCTCGTCCGGGTCGCGTGGCACGGCCGGGTCGGCGGTGTAGGAGTAGACGTCCTCGATCGGCCCGTTCCAGATGTCCTCGAGGAATCCGGTCTCGACGGCGCGACCCCAGACGTTCTGGTCGATGGAGTACGGCGATCGCTTGCTCTGGTCGATCGGGAGATCGTGCTCCTCGGCGTACACGATCGCCTTCTCGCGGGTCCACGCGTAGTCGCGTACCGGCGCGATGACCTTGAGGTCAGGTGCGAGCGCACCGATGCCGAGCTCGATCCGGACCTGGTCGTTGCCCTTGCCGGTGCAGCCGTGGCTGACGATGCTCGCGCCGTGCTCACGGGCGGCCGCAGCGAGGTGCTTGGCGATCAGCGGTCGCGACAGCGCCGACAGGAGTGGGTAGCGCTCCATGTAGAGCGCGTTGGCGCG
>DATFRX010000471.1:0-3729 GCA_035262905.1 Nocardioidaceae bacterium | reverse complement strand
AGTCCTCGGTCGAGCCAGCCGTACGAGAAGCCGCCGACGAGTCCGACAAAAATGCCGATGATCGTGCTGAGGATCGTCGCGATCGAGGCCACAAGCAGCGATGTCCGGCAGCCGTAGACCCACTCCGCGAGCAGGTCGTTGCCGGTGCCCCGCTCGACACCCAGCGGGTGGTCCCACGTGAAGCCGTGGTCGGGCGGGCCGACCTTGCCGAAGGTCGTGTTGATGTCGATGATCTCGCTGCCGGGATAGGCGCGGAGCTCGACGCCGAACGCCTTACAGATCAGCGGCGCGAAGATCGCCACCAGGATGAAGAAGAGGATGACCGCCGCCGAGAAGATGGCGACCTTGTCGTGTCGGAGTCGCTCGAATGCGATCTGCATCGGCGAACGACCGTGGATCGCCTCCTCTGAGACGGTCTCTGGAAGCTCGTCGGCGTGATGCAGGGACTCCTCGGCTTCTAGTGGTGGCAGAGCCATAGTCACCTCTCTTCGCACCGCGGGCAGTGTGGCCGGCGTGCCGGGATCTTCCGTACGCCGTGCGGGACTCTAGACGACGGGTTCGATCAGTACGGACTAGGGCAGGTAACGATCCTGAAACGCTTGCTGACCTCGGCGAACCCGATCTGTCACAAGCAAAGCGCGACGCCTCGCCGGTTTCCTCCGGTTTCCGGCCGATTCGGCTCGGCGCGAGCACCCGGATGCGGGCATGCGGTTTGGGGGTGGACGAGGACCGCCCACCCCCAAACCGCTTGACAGCTCGCCCGGCCTACCGACCAACGAGACCGGGCCGAGACCGCCCGTCAGGTCACTGCTTGACCCACATGGTGGCGAAGGTCGGCATGCCGCGTACTTCGTCGTTGTTGAAGCCCATGACCTTCGAGCCGTGCAGCATGGCATTCGCGGTGTAGTAGTCCGGAATCACCGGGTAGTAGCTGGTCATGATCTCCTTGTCGAGATCGCCCCAGTGCGGAGCCTGCTCCTCGGCCGGCATGCTTTCGATCTCCCTGATCTTCTGGTCGATCTTCGGCACGCTCAGGTACGAGTAGTTCGAGCTGCCCTCGCTGGAGAACACCGGCGAGAACCACGACGAGCCACTCGGCCAGTCCGAACACCATCCGAGGTACCTGAGGTTGATCGGAGCATTCGGATCCTGGGTGACCTCGTCCTCCTTGTCGGCATTTGGCACCGCTCGCGGCTGCGGATCGAACCCGGCTTCCGAGAGCGCCTTGACGATGACGTTCTTGCCGTCCACCTTCGTCGGGTCGCTCGCGTCGAACAGGAACGTCACCGGCGTGTTGAGAGCTCCGGCGTCCTGCAGCATCTGCTTCGCCTTCTCCGGATCGCCGTTGCCGGTGCCGCCGTTGCCGATAACGTCGAACGGCGGATCGATCCGGCCAGGAAGCCCCGGCGGAAGGATCATCGTGGCGGGAACCGCACTCAGGCCCATGGCGAGCCCGGTCGCCAGGCGGTAGTCGTCGTACGGCCACGCGGTGCCGAGCGCCTTGCGTACCTCGATGTCCTGCCACTCGGGCTTGCGGGTGTCCATGTACCAGAAGATGGTGCACGGCGACGGACCGGTCACCAGCCGCCCGGACGACTCGGCGTCGGCCCTGCTGGCCTGCTGGATGCTGTCGTACGACATCGCGGTCTGGGCGTCGCCCTGATCCTCCAGCAGCGTCCGGTCCAGCACGGTCGGGTCGCCACGGTCGACGTCGAAGTCCCACTCGTCGGGGTAGGCGTGCCGGCCCGGATCCGTGTTCGGGTCCCAGAACTCGTTGCGCACCAGCGTCAGCCGCGACGTGCCCGGGTCGAACGACTGGAACTTGTAGGGCCCGGTCGACCACGGCTTGATCCCGTAGGCGGCCACGTCACCCTCGGCCTCCTTGGGCAGCGGGCCCATCGCGGGGAACGAGCCCCAGTACGGCATGTCCGGGAACGGACGGGCCATCTGGATCGTGATATCGCGGCCGTCGACGGTGATACAGCCGCAGCCGCCCTGTGGGTCGGTGAACGGACCGTCCCAGTCGCCGCCCTTGAAGTACGTCTTGGAGTACTCCGCACCGTTCGGGAAGGCCCCGTCGGCGTGGTTGTCGAACGATGCCTCGATCCCCCGCACCACGTCGTCCATCGTCACGTCGCGGCCGTCCTGCCACTTGATCCCGTCGCGAATCGTGAAGGTCCACTTGGTGAAGTCGTCGTTCGGACGCCCGAGGTCGGTCGCGAGGTCCGGTACGAGCTCCATCGCCTGCTTCTCCTCGCTCCACCGGTACTGCGTGAGCGAGCGGGTCACCAGGTTCGACAGGATCGACGTGGTGTTGGTGAAGTACGCCTCGGTCGGATGCATGCTCTGCAGGCCCGACGTACCCCAGACGTCGATCGTGCCGCCCTCCTGCGCCCCGGGGATCGGCGGTGCGGGCGCCTCGGCGTTCGGGTTCAGGATCGAGCCGGCACCGCCGCCGGCCTTGAAGTCCTCGCCGGATCCGCCACCTGTGTCGCTGCCACCCCCACAGGCGGCCAGCGCCACCAGGCCGGCGACGCCGATCGCCGCCGTCAATCGTGGTAACTGCATGTAGATCAGCACCTTTCGGATCGGTCGACTACGCCGGCGACCGGGTCGGGCGCCGGCGCGTTGCGTGGCCGATGGCAGGCGAAGGGAGCCCGATCCGGGCATGCGCCACCCCTAACCGATTGAGTCAGTATCGGCCGGTTAGGAGCGCATCACGGTCGGCGATCACGTTTCAAGGCAGGTTTGTGTTGCGCGCCGGACAAGGGGCTCACCGGGTGGCCGGATCGGCCGCGATCTGAGGCGGGTCGCAACCGGCGCGTAACGCAGATAACGATCCGATCGCCAACCGGATCATGAGATCGGCCGGCGCCCTGACTCACGTCTGCTGGTCGGCGTCGTCCTCCGGCTTCGCGTCGATCCCCGCCTCGCGACGTTGCGCCGGTGTGATCGGCGTCGGCGCGCCGGTGAGCGGATCGCCGCCCGACGCGGTCTTCGGGAACGCGATGACGTCGCGGATCGAGTCGGCTCCGGCGAGCAACGCGCACAGCCGGTCGAGTCCGAGGGCGATGCCGCCGTGTGGGGGCGGGCCGTACTCGAACGCCTCCAGCAGGAAGCCGAACTGCCCCTTGGCCTGCTCCTCGGTCAGACCGAGCACATCGAAGACCCGCTGCTGGACGTCGGGGCGGTGGATCCGGATGCTGCCGCCGCCGAGCTCGGTGCCGTTGAGCACGATGTCGTACGCCCGGCTCAGCGCCTCGCCGGGTTGCTTCTCGAAACTGTCGAGCCACTCATCGGTCGGCGCGGTGAACGGATGGTGCACCGAGGTCCAGCCGCCGTCGTCGGTCGCCTCGAACATCGGCGCCTCGACGACCCAGACGAACTCCCATCGGGATTCGTCGATCAGGTCGCAGCGGGCGCCGATCTCCAGTCGGGTCGCGGCCAGCAGGCCGAGGGCGTCGGACCGACGGCCGGCGGCGAAGAAGATGCAGTCGCCGGGCTTCGCGCCGGTGTGCTCGGCGAGTCCGGTGCGTTCGGAGTCCGACAGGTTCTTGGCGACCGGGCCGCCGAGCTCACCGTCTTCGCCGACGAGGACGTACGCCAGGCCCTTGGCCCCGTGCGCCCGCGCCCACTCCTGCCAGGCGTCCAGCTCCCGACGCGCCTGCGAGCCGCCGCCGGGCATGACGACAGCTCCCACGTGGAAGTCATCGGAGCCGTCGGGCGCCT
>DATFRX010000470.1:0-27277 GCA_035262905.1 Nocardioidaceae bacterium | reverse complement strand
CCTGAGCTTCGCCCGGTTCGGGGCGTTGATGGCGCTGCCCTGGCTGGTGGCGATCGCCCTGGAGTACGCCGTCTTCCGGAGGTTCTTCGCCTCCGACCTCGATGCCGGGCTGCGGGCCACGTCCGGAGTGCGCACGGAGGTGCCCCGGTTCGCGCTGGCAGTCGTCGGCCTGACCCTGGTCGGTTTCGTCGTGTCCTCCTCGTACGGCGTCGACCCGGCATGGGTGGCGGCCACCGGTGCAGCGGTGCTCGCCGTACGCGGTCTGGCTCGGCGCCGGACGACGGTGCGGAGTGTCATTGGCGCGGCCGCCATACCGTTCCTCGCCTTCGTCCTGGCGCTCGGCGTCGTCGTACGGTCGGTCGTCGACAACGGACTCGACACGGCACTGTCGCACCTGGTGCCGGAGGGCACGCGGCTCTTGGAGCTGCTGGCGATCGCCGCACTTGCTGCCGTCCTGGCGAACCTGATCAACAACCTGCCCGCCGTCCTCGTGCTGCTGCCACTGACCGCCCCGATCGGTTCCGGGGCGGTGCTCGCCGCGCTGATCGGGGTCAACGTCGGGCCCAACCTCACCTACGCCGGGTCGCTCGCCACCCTCTTATGGCGACGCATCGTGCACGCCCACGACGGCGACGTGGATCTCGGCGAGTTCACCCGGCTCGGCCTGCTCACCGTGCCTGCCGCAATCCTGCTCGCCGTGATGGCACTGTGGACCTCGTTGGCCGTGATCGGAGCCTGATCGCCATGACCGTCGTCGCCTGGATCGTCGAGGCCACCTGGCCCGCCTGCGTCGACGCCGCGCGCGAGTACGCGCCCGACGACAGCGTCATCGTGCTCTTGCATGTCACCGATCCCGAGGTTCCGGGGGCGGCTCACGGCGCGTTCGCCGGTCTGCTCGGCCGGGCCCGGCCGGACCGCGATCCTGGCGTCGAGGTCGAGCAGCTGGCCTCCGCCTATGCCGAGCAGCTCCTCGACGAGGCTGCCGCGCGGTTAGGCCGCCCCTGCGAGCGCCGGCAGCGGATCGGGCGCGTCGAACGCGAGGTGGTCGCGGCCGCCGAAGGCGCCGACCTGCTCGTCCTGGCCCGCGACGGCGACCGAACTCATCTCGGTCCGCGCAGCCTCGGTCCGCCCAGCCGGTTCGTCGTTGACCACGCACCATGTCCGGTGCTCGTCGTGTGGCCGGACGCCCCACCCAGCACCGCGACGATGCCGCCCCCGCCGCCGCATCCGCCGCATCATCGTCCGCCGCCGCATCCGCCGCATCATCGTCCGCCGCCCCCTCCGGCGCCGCACCGTCGCTAGCCGCCCGGCGAAGTCCGCAGTGCCTCGGCGAGGGAGACCGGTCGGCGTCCGGTCAGGGCGGCGATCTCGTCGGTGGTACGAGCCCACCGCTGCTCGCGGATCGAGGCGAACATCGACGAGTAGGCGTACATCCACCAGGCGTCCTCGCCCTCGGCGGCCAACTCGGCGAGATACTCAGCCGGTGTGATGTCGACGTAGCGGACCGGGATGCCGTACGCCTCGGCGACGACGCCGGCGATCGCATCTGGATCGAGGCCCTCCGGGCCGGTCAGGTCGTGATGGCGGCCGGTTGGACCGGATCCGGCCAGGGCCGCCATCGCCCGGCCGACATCGGCCCGCGATATCAGGGAGATCCGTCCCGCATCGGCCGGCAGCCGGAGCTCACCGGACTCGCGGGCGCCGGCCAGCCAGTGCAGGAAGAACTCCGTGTAGATGGAGGCCCGCGCGATCGAGACAGCGATGCCGGCGGCCTCGAGCATGAGCTCGGTCTGCCGGTTGGTCACCGCGTAGCAGAACGGCGATGCCAGGTCCGCGTCCAGACTGCTGAGCGCGACCACGTGCCGGACGTCGCAGTCGCAGACGGCGCGTACGACGTTGCGATGGTGGTGGAGCAGCCGATGCGTCTCGCCGTCGCTAGAGACGAACACGAGTGTGTCGACGCCATGCAGTGCCTCGCGCAGTGAAGCCGGGTCCTCGAAGTCGGCGATGGCCACCGTCGCGGGCGTCGGCAGTTCGTCCGGCATCCGGCGGCACACCGCGACGATGTCGTACTCCGGGTCAGCGGCGAGCAGCCGGACGATCTGGCCGCCGAGCCGTCCGGTCGCCCCGGTCACCGCGACGCGCATGCCTCGAACGCCTCTCGCAGCAGCCCAAGGCCGGGCTCGATCCGCTCGGTCGCGATCCCGCCGTAGCCGATGACGAGCCCGGCCTGCTCCGGCTGCTCGGCGCAGTAGTTCGCCAAACTCTCGACGGCGACGTCGGACGCTGCGACCCGGTCGATGACCGCCCCGATGTCGACCGTGGCGTTGCATCGGCGCCGGGTACAGATGTGCAGCCCGGCCGACGACGGGATCACGTCGAGCCAGTCGCCGAAGTCGCGTCGCAGCGTGGCGAGCACGAGCTCGTGCCGCTCCGCGTAGACGCGGGTCGCCTTGCGTACATGGCGGGCCAGCAGTCCCTCGTCGAGGAAGTCCGCCAACGCCGCCTGGGTGAAGGTCTCGCCGTGCCGGTCGGCGATCCGCTTCGCATGCTGCAGGGCCGGTTGCAGCGAGACCGGAGCCACCAGATAGCCGACCCTCAGCAGCGGCAGCAGCGTCTTGGAGAACGTCCCGACGTAGATCACCCGGCCGTCGCGATCCAGGCTCTGCAGCGGCTCGAGCGGCCTCGTCGAGTAGCGGAACTCGCTGTCGTAGTCATCCTCGATCACCAGGGCTCCGGCCTCACCGGCCCAGGCGAGCAGGGCGGTCCGGCGGGCCAGCGACATGGGTACGCCGGTCGGGAACTGGTGCGACGGCGTCGTGTAGACCAGCCGTACGCCGTCCGGCATCGCGGCGACGTCGAGGCCCTCGGAGTCGACCGGCACGCCGACGACCCGGGCACCGAGCGTCTGGAACGCCTGTCGCGCGGGCGGGTAGCCGGGCTCTTCGACCGCGACCAGGTCGCCCGGCTCGACGATGACGCGGCCGACCAGGTCGATCGCCTGCTGCGCACCCTGCGTCACGAGCACGTCGTCGGTCCCGGCCCCGACCGCGCGGGCGACCCCGGCGTACCGGGCGATCGCCGCCCGCAGCCGACGGTTGCCGGCCGGTTCGCCGTACTGTCCGGAGCCGATCGTCGCGAGCCGCAGGCTGCGGGCGACCAGCCGCCGCCAGGTCTCCAGCGGGAACAGCTCCACATCGGGGACGCCGACGTTGAAGTTGTACGCCGCGTTGCGCTTGGCAAGGTCGCCGCGGAGCGTGCTCCAGACCGGGCGCGGCCGGACGTCGGCTCCGGTCGGCGCCCGGCGGGTCGCCGTCGTCGGCCCGGCATCGTCGCTGACATAGGTGCCGTCGCCGACCCGGGCAGTCAGGAAGCCCTCGGCGACCAGCCGCTCGTAGGCCACGGCGACGGTGTTGCGAGCCACGTCGAGTCGCTGGGCGAGCTCCCGGCTCGGTGGGAGCCGCTCGCCTGCTCGCAGCCGGCCGTCCAGGATCGCGTCGAGAAGCTGCCGGTAGATCCGCGCGGTCAGGTCGCCCCGGCCCTCCAGACTCACGTGCAGATCCACATCGCGGACTGTACTTCGGGGCGTTCTGCGGACGGGTTGGCTCATCGGCGGGGTGGCCGATTAGCCCTCGCCGCTGTCGGTGTCCGGTCCTAGGCTGCGCGAGTGACTCTCACCGACCAGGCGGACGCGCTCCGCCGGCTCCACCAAGACGCCGATCTGCTCGTGCTCGTCAACGCCTGGGACGTCGCCAGTGCCCAGGTCGTGGCTGGTCTTCCCGGTTGCAAGGCGGTAGCGACTGCCAGCTACGCCGTCGCCGCCGCCCATGGCTATCCCGACGGCGAGCAGATCCCACGCGATCTCATGATCGCCGCCGTCGAGCGGATCGCGGCCGCCGTCGACCTGCCGGTCACCGCCGACCTGGAGGCCGGCTACGGCGACGTCGAGGCCACCGTCCGGCGGGCGATCGGAGCAGGCGCCGTCGGCGGCAACATCGAGGACGAGATGCGGCCGCTCGATGAGTCGGCCGCCGCAATGGCCGCGGCAGTCCGCGCCGGCGAGGCCGAGGGCGTGCCGTTCGTGCTCAACGCCCGTACCGACGCCTATCTCCTCGCCGGCGACCGCGATCCCGAGGAGGTGTTCGCCGACGCCGTGGCCCGCGGCCGGGCGTTCCTCGACGTGGGAGCCGACTGCGTCTTCGTGCCCGGGGCGAGCGACGCCGAGACCATCGGCCGCCTGGTCGAGGCGATCGGCACTCGCAAGGTGAGCATCATGATCAGTCCCGGATCGCTGCCGTTGTCCGAACTCAGTGCACTCGGGGTGGCACGGGTGTCCTGCGGGCCGTACGCCCATCAGGTGGCCCTCACCGCGTACGCCGACGTCGCCACCGACCTGCTCACGGCCACCGGCCCTTTCCCGACCGCCTAGCCCGCACGAAGGGCTTGCATTCGTGGTCGCCGTGGCGACCACAACGACAAGTCTCGTGTCGTGGCGGGTCAGTCTGGCGGCGGGAGCAGCTTGCCGGGGTTGAGGATGCCGGCTGGATCGAGGGTTTCCTTGACCGAGCGCAGTACGGCCAGACCCAGGGTGCCGATCTCGGCCTCCATCCAGTCCCGATGGTCCAGCCCGACCGCGTGGTGATGCGTGATCGTCCCACCTTCTGCAGCGATCGCGTCGCCGGCGGCATGCTTCGCGGCAGTCCACTGGGCGATCGGGTCGTCGGCTGCCTTGGCCACGACGGTGAAGTAGAGCGACGCGCCAGTCGGATAGGCGTGGGACAGGTGACACAGCACGAGCGGCGGAGTGCCGGCAGCGGTCAGGCTGGCGGTGATCGCGTCCCGGACTGCGGCGTAGAGCCGGTCGAGCCGGGACCACGAGGTCGCCGTCTCCAGCGTCTCGACCTGGGCACCGGCGTCGAGCAGCGCGTCGCGGAGGTACGGACCCTGATAGCGGCCGGTGCGCCAGCCGTGACTCGCATCGGCACCGAGCGACCGGCCGCCGACGGCGGTCAGCACCTCGGTCGTCGCCGCCCGGGCCGACGCGACCTGAGACGGCGTGCCCTCGTGGCCGATGATCAGCAGGCACCCGCCGTTCGCCGGGCTCGGCGTGCCGGCATCGCGCCCCATCGCCAGGTTGACCGCCGTCTCGGCCTCGTCGGACAGCCGGGTCACGGTGGCGAGCGAGCCGGACTGCGCCAGGCGGCGTACCGCATCGGCGCCGGCGGCGAAGTCGGTGAACGCCCACGTCTCGTCGCGCACCTCCGCCGGCGCCGGTCGTACCCGGACGGTCACCTCGGTGATGACACCCAGCGCACCCTCCGAGCCGAGGAAGAGCTGACGCAGGTCGGGACCAGCGGCCGACGCCGGTGCTCGGCCGAGATCGAGGGAGCCGGCCGGAGTCGCGACCCGCATCGCGACGACCGAATCGTCGAACCGGCCGTAGCCCGACGACGCCTGCCCGGCCGACCGGGTCGCGGCGAAGCCGCCGATGCTGGCGTACTCGAAGCTCTGCGGGAAGTGGCCAAGCGTGAGGCCGTGCTCGGCCAGCAGGCGCTCCGCGTCCGGGCCACGCAACCCGGGCTCCAGCCGCGCGGTCATCGAGACCTCGTCGACCTCGACCAGCCCGTCCAGGCGGCGCAAGTCGAGTGCGACGACCGAGCCGAAGCCGCCGCGATCCGGCTCGACGCCACCGACGACGCTGGTGCCACCGCCGAACGGGACGACCGCGACGCCGTGCTCGGACGCGACCCGCAGCACGCCGAGCACCTCGTCATGGCTTCCGGGCAGAACCACCGCGTCCGGCGCGTCGCTCGCGTCTCCGGCTCGCCGGCGCCACAGGTCGACGGTGCTCCGGCCGCCGACATGGAGCAGTCGGGCATCGCGATCGGTGCGAACCTGGTCGGCTCCGACGACCGCGCCGAAGGCCTCCGCGGCGGCCGACGACAGGGCGGAGTCCGGCAGCTCGACCTCGTCCACCGACACGGACCGCATCGCCTCCGGCGTCACCCCCAACCCCTGACGGAGCAGGCCGAGCACCTGGTCGGACAGCGTCATGCGGTCGGCGTCGGCGCCCCAGCCGGACCAGCGCATGTCAGTCATGACGCTCACTGTGGCAGACCGCATTTTGGCCCGAGGTCGACGCGTCGGCGTCACACCGTAAGACTGGGCGCCATGACGTATCTCGCCGCCGACAACCGCTACAAGTCGATGACCTATCGCCGTTGCGGACGCAGTGGGCTCCGGCTTCCGCTGCTGTCACTCGGGCTCTGGCACAACTTCGGTGACGACCGGCGAATGGAGACTCAGCGCGCCACCGTGCAGCGCGCGTTCGACCGCGGCATCACGCACTTCGACCTGGCGAACAACTACGGACCGCCGTACGGCGCGGCCGAGGCCAACTTCGGGCGGATCCTGCGCGAGGACCTGGGGCCCTACCGCAACGAGCTGGTCATCTCGACCAAGGCGGGCTGGGACATGTGGCCGGGCCCCTACGGCGACCTCGGCTCCCGCAAGTACCTGCTGTCCAGCCTCGACGACTCGCTCGAGCGGCTCGGACTCGACTACGTCGACATCTTCTACAGCCACCGCTTCGACCCGCACACCCCGCTCGAGGAGACGATGGGCGCCCTTGACGCGGCGGTCCGGCAGGGCAAGGCGCTGTACGCCGGGATCTCGTCGTACGGTCCGGAGCGGACTCGCGAGGCGGCGGCGATCCTGGCCGACCTCGGCACTCCCCTGCTCATCCACCAGCCGTCGTACTCGATGCTCAACCGCTGGATCGAGCCGGAGCTGCTGGACGTGCTCGAGGACGTCGGCGCCGGCTGCATCGGGTTCACCGTGCTCGCCCAGGGCCTGCTGACCGGCAAGTACATGCAGGGCATTCCCGAGGGATCGCGCGCGTCGCGGCCGAGCAACACGATCGACACCAGCCGGATCGACGACGAGATGGCCGACCGGATTCGCGGCCTGCAGACGATCGCCGATGCCCGTGGGCAATCGCTCGTGCAGCTCGCGCTGGCCTGGGCGCTTCGCGATCCGCGGATGACGTCGCTGGTGATCGGTGCCAGCAGCGTCGGCCAGCTCGACGAGAACCTCGACGCGCTCGATCGGCTCGACCTCTCCGACGACGAGCTCGGTCAGATCGACCAGTTCGCCGTCGAGAGCGGCATCGACCTCTGGCGGGAGTCCAGCTCGAGCTGACCGCGTCGGGTCAGACCTCGACCGACTCGCCGGATACGAGTCGGCGATAGGTCGGGCCGTAGGGGGTCGCGATGCGATCGAGGAGCCCGTTCACCAGGCCGAGCCCTACCTCGCTCAGCAGCGCGTCGTGGATCGCGTACGCCTGCCGCGGCCGCACGGCGATCAGGAAGTCGAGTACCTCGGCGGTCTTCGACCACGGCGCATGAATCGGGAGCAGCAGGGTGGGGACCGGCGCGGTCGGGACGTCCAGTGAGTCGCCCGGGTGATAGACCGCATCCTCGACCAGGTAGCCGAGATTGGCCACGACGGGGATCGACCGATGGATCTGGGCGTGCTGACCGCCGAAGACCCGGACCTCGAGCCCGCCGGCCGAGAACGTCTCCCCCGGGGTCACCGTCGTCACCCGATCGCCGAGACCAGCCAGCATGTCGGCGACCGGGGCCGGAGCCCAGATCCGCAGGTCCGGATCGGCGTTGACCGCGAGCGTGATGGCCTCGACGTCGATGTGATCCGGATGCTCATGCGTGACGAGTGCGGCGTGGATGCCGTCGAGTGCCACCGGCACCTCGGAGAATCCCCCCGGATCGATCACCAGCCCCCGGTCGCCGTCGGTGAGCCGTACGCAGGAATGGATGTACTTGGTGAGCTCCATCGCGTCGAGCGTACGCGGTCAGTCCGGCAGCAACGGCACGGACAGCCCTTCGCCACGGCCGACCAGGACGCCGCGGGTGATCGCCGACGAGCCGAACCGATCTCGCACCCGGTCGAGGGCACCGTCGAGCGCTGCCGGCTGCCGACGGTCGATCGGCAGCGTGAGCTGGATGGCCGTGTCGTCGTCGAGATTGGTCAGGGTCACGCCGACCAGGGTCAGGCCCCGGTCGCGGATCAGCGGCGCGGATGCGCGGAGCAGCCGACGGGCGGTGTTGAGGATCGGCCCGGTGTCGCAGGTCGCATCCGGCAGCGTGTGGGAGCGGGTTGCGCGCTCGAAGTCCTCGAACCGCATTCGCAGGATCACGGTCCGGCAGACCCGGTGCGCACCTCGCAGCCGGCGGGTCAGCTTGTCCACCAGGCCCATGAGATAGCCGTCGATCTCGTCGAACGTCTTGCTCCGCCAGCCGAGTGCGCGCTGGGCGCCCATCGACCGGCGGCGCCGTCCGACCTCAACCGGGCGCGGGTCGCGGTTGTGCGACAGCGCGTAGAGGTGCCGCGCCGACGCCCGGCCGAGCATTGCGACCAGCGCCGGCTCGCCGAGCAGCGCGACGTCGCGGACCATTGTGATGCCACGCTGACGGAGCTTGTTCGACGTCTTCGCGCCTACGCCCCACAGCCGCTCGACCGGCAGCGCATGCAGGAAGTCGAGCTCCTCGGGCGGCGGCACCACCAGCAGCCCGTCCGGCTTCGCGACGCCGCTGGCCACCTTGGCGAGGAACTTGGTCCGTGCCACCCCCACAGTCAGCGGCAGCCCGACCCGGTCGAGCACGTTCTGCCGCAGCCGGGCAGCGATCTGCTCCGGGGTCCCGGACAGTCGCCGCAGGCCGCCGACGTCGAGGAAGGCCTCGTCGATCGACAGCCCCTCAACCAGCGGCGTGGTGTCCTCGAAGACCTCGAACGTCGCCTTGCTGGCCTCGGAGTAGGCCGACATCCGGGGTCGTACGACGATCGCCTGTGGGCAGAGCCGCTTGGCTTCGCGGCCGCCCATCGCGGTCTTGATCCCGAACGCCTTGGCCTCGTAGCTCGCCGCTAGGACGACTCCCCCGCCGACGATGATCGGCCGCCCTCGCAGTCGCGGATCGTCGCGCTGCTCCACAGATGCGTAGAACGCGTCGAGATCGGCATGCAGGATCGTCGCCCCCTGGCGCGGGATCGTGCCGACCCGATCAGACTTTCGCCGCATCTTCGCTACCGTCCTCGAACGTATGTTCGATAGACTACTCCCATGCGGTGGGATGGTCTGCGACATCAGGGCGCCGAACAGGCAGCTTTGTTCGGCACCGATGTCGCCCTGCGTACCTTCGACACCCCGGAGTTCGCCGGGATGGAGTTCTACGAGGTGCGCGCCCGCTCAATCGTCAACCGGGTGCCCGCCGCGTCGCGGATGCCCTTCCACTGGACGATCAACCCCTATCGGGGCTGCACCCACGCCTGCACCTACTGCCTCGACGGCGACACCGAGATCCTGATGGCCGACGGTCAGACCCGGCGACTGGCCGACCTCCAGGTTGGCGACCAGATCTTCGGCACCCGCCGCGACGCGCACCGGCGGCGCTACGTCCCGACGACGGTCTTCGCGCACTGGTCGGTCACCAAGTCGGCCTACCGGATCCGGCTCGAGGACGGCACCGAGCTGGTCGCGAGCGGCGATCATCAGTTCCTGACCGACGACGGCTGGCGCTATGTCCGCGGTCGCGGCGTGATCCCGATCGGCCGGTCCGGGCTGGCCGTCGGCGACCGGATCGTCGGGCCCGGCCGCCGGATGGACCAGCCGATCCCGGGCATGGCGATCTCGTCGTCGGCCCAGCTCGGGATCGTGTCGGTCGAGCCGCTCGAGGGCACCCAGGTGCTCTACGACATCACGACCGGCACCGGCGACTTCATCGCGAACGGCGTGGTGAGCCACAACTGCTTCGCCCGCAAGACCCACACCTACCTCGACCTCGACGCCGGTCGCGACTTCGACTCACGGATCATCGTCAAGGTCAACGCACCGGAGCTGCTCCGGCGGGAGCTGGCCCGGCCGACCTGGGCTGGCGAGCACATCGCGATGGGGACCAACACCGATCCCTACCAGCGGGCCGAGGGCCGCTATCGGCTGATGCCCGGCATCATCACGGCGCTGCGGGACGCGCGAAATCCGTTCTCGATCCTGACCAAGGGCACGCTGATCCTGCGCGATCTCGACCTGCTCCGATCGGCGGCCGAGGTCACCGACGTCAGCGTCAACGTGTCGGTGGGGTCGATCGACTCGCGGCTGTGGCGCCAGGTCGAGTCCGGCACGCCGAGCCCCCGGGCCCGGCTGGGCGTCTGCCGCAAGCTGACCGACGTGGGCATCGGGTGCGGTGTGCTGATGGCGCCGATCCTCCCCTATCTCACCGACTCCCCACAGCAGCTCGACCGGACCGTGCGCGAGATCGCCGACGCTGGCGCGAGGAGCGTCACGCCGCTGGTGCTCCATCTGCGATCGGGGGCGCGGGAGTGGTTCCTCGAGTGGCTGTCCCGGGAGCATCCGGAGCTGGTCGCGCCGTACAACCGGCTCTACGGTCGCGGTGCCTACGCCCCGCGGTCCTATCAGCACGACATCGCCGCGCAGGTGCGCGAGGCGGCGCTCCGCTACGGCATCGGCACCCGCCCGGCGGCCAGCACGCGCCGGCCGGATCCGCCGGTCGCGCCCGAGTCGGCCGCCGAGCCGCAGCCGGAACAACTGCGACTGCTCTAGCGCGGGTCGCCGCACTCATGTCGATGGGCCAGGATGTCGCCATGACCGGCCTGACCGTACGTCCCGCCAGCCCCGATCGATGGGACGACGTGGTCCAGGTGATGGGCACTCGGGGCGACCCGTCGCGGTGCTGGTGCCAGTTCTTCCACCTGCGCGGCCGCGCCTGGTCCGAGGCGACGACGCAATCGAATCGCGAGCGGCTGTGTGCCGAGATCGAGCAGGCGGCGGTCGCGCCGGGCGTGCTCGGCTACGTCGGGGACGATCCGGTCGGCTGGTGCCAGGTGGCGCCGAAGCAGGACTTCGATCGGCTGCTCCACTCGCCCAACTCGGTTGCTCCTCGGGATGAGCCGGATCCGGCCGCCCTCTGGGCGATCACCTGTTTCGTCGTGCCGCCGCCACATCGGCGTCGGGGCGTCGCCCACGATCTCCTGGAGGGCGCGGTATCGCATGCCGCGGCGCACGGCGCAGCCGCAGTAGAGGGCTACCCGGTCGACGTGACCGGCCGGGACCGCGTGTCGAGCGCCGATCTCTATCACGGCACGCTGTCGCAGTTCCTCGGCGCGGGCTTCCGCGAGATCCGCCGACCGAGCCAGACCCGCGTCGTAGTCCGGCGCGACGTCTGACCACGATGGACGATCCCGAGCACCACAAGCGCCAGGTTCGCCGCTTCTACGACGACATCTGGAATCGGGTCGACCTGGCGGCGATCCCCGACGTACTCGCGCCGGACGTCACGTTTCGCGGCTCGCTCGGTCCGGAGCTGACCGGGCCGGAGGAGTTCGCCGGCTACGTACGCGAGGTCACGACCGCGCTCGGTGACTACCGCTGCGAGATCGAGTCGCTCGTGACCGAGGCCGGTCGGGTGGCGGCGCGCATGACGTTCTCCGGCGTCCATCGCGGCCGACTGCTCGGCGTACCTGCCACCGGGCGACGAGTCTCGTGGACCGGAGCCGCCTTCTTCACCTTCGCCGATGGACGGATCGCCGACCTGTGGGTGCTCGGCGACCTCGACTCGCTCCGCCGGCAGCTCACCTAGACACGCTGACGGGGAGGACACCGCCTGGGTGTCCTCCCCGTCGAGTTCGTTCCGACGTCCTGGCGTCAGACCGGAATCGGCTCCTCCTCCGCGTCGGTCGGCGACTCATCCGGCTCGCCCTCGATGCTGAGCTTGGGCAGGATCCGGTCCAGCCAGCGCGGCAGCCACCAGGTCCACCGGCCCATCAGCAACATCACGGCGGGCAGCAGGATGCACACCATCGAGGCGGCGATCAGGATCGCGGCCGCCAGGCCCACGCCGAACTCCTTGACGGTCGGGTCGCCGTTGAGGATGAAGCTGGCGAAGACCGCCACCATGATCGCTCCGGCCGACGCGATGACCTTGCCGGTGCCGGCGAGCCCGTCGATGATCGCCTGCCGAGCCGACTTCCCGGCGTCGAGCTCCTCGCGTACGCGGCTGAGCAGGAACACCTGGTAGTCCATCGACAGCCCGAACAGGATCGCGAACATCATCATCGGCACGTAGGACACGATCGGGATCGAACCGTCGAGTCCGATGCCGGTGGCACCGTGGCCGTCCTGGAAGACCGCCGTCACGATGCCGTACGCCGCGCCGACCGACAGCAGGTTGACGAACGCCGCCTGCAGGGGTGCGATCACCGACCGGAAGGCGAGCAGCAGAAGCAGGATGCTCAGACCCACCACGACCGCGATGATCAGCGGCAGCCGCTGGGCGATCAGGTCGGCCAGGTCGAGCTGCTGAGCCGTGGAGCCGCCGACATGGGCGTCGACCCCCGACTCCGGGATGGTCGTCGTGCGGGTCTCGTCGACCAGGTTGCTGGTCGCGTCCGAGGTCGGCGCTCCGGCCGGGATCACATTGATCAGTGCGGCGGTGCCGTCCTGCGCGATCTGCGGCTCTCCCACGGCCTGGACGCCGTCGCTGGCGGACAGTCCCTCGTACAACCGGGCGAGTCGCGGGTCGTCGGGGCCGGTGGCCGGCTTGGAACCCAGGTCGGCCGCGATGATGAGCGGTCCGTTGGCGCCGGCGCCGAAGGCGTCGGTGAGCTCGTCGTAGGCCTGCCGAGAGGTGGTCGACTCGGGTGCGCTCGCCTGGTCGGTCAGTCCGAGCCCGAGGTTGAGCACAGGGATCGCGAGGGCCACCAGCACACCGACCGCGGCGGTCGCGAACAGCCCGGGACGACGAGCCAGCTGCTCGCCCCAGCGCTGCCAGGCTCCGCTGTGACCGAGGGTGGGTCGCCGGTCGCGCCCGATCCGAAGCCGCTCGATGCCGTCGCCGCACAGTCCGAGCAGGGCGGGCAGCAGTGTCATCGAGGCGAGTACGGCGACGACCACGACGATCGCGGCCATCTGGCCGAGCACGGTGATCAGCGAGACGCCGGAGACCGCGAGCGCCAGCAGGGCGATGACGACGGTGCCGCCGGCGAATGCGACCGCGCTACCCGAAGTTGCCGCGGCGTGCCCGATCGCGTCGGGGATGCGTTTCCCGTCGTACCGCGCGGAGCGGGCTCGGGTCACGATGAACAGTGAGTAGTCGATGCCGACGCCGAGACCGATCATCGTGGCCAGGGTCGGTGCGACGTCCGGCACAGCGACGACGTGCCCCAGCAGCGAGATGATGCTCAGTCCGCAGATCACACCGACGATCGCCACCGCGATCGGCAGCACCATCGCCGTGATCGTGCCGAAGACGAGGACCAGGATGAGCATGGCGGCGAGGATGCCGATCAGCTCGCTCATCTCGGTGTCCGGCTTCGAGAGCTTGGTGCCGAGCTGTCCCCCGGCCTCGACCGAGACACTGGTGCCCTCGGCCGGTGCGGCTGCGGCATCGAGGATCTTCTCGGCGTCCTGCTCGGAGGTGTCACCGAGCGGCTTGGACGGTACGACGGTGGCGTACGCGGTCCGGCCGTCGGCCGACATGGTCGCGCTGTTGGCCTCGAGTGGGTTGCTCACCGACGCGACGCCGGGTGCCTCGGACAGGGCTTGGAGGGACTGCTCGACGACAGTGCGGTGGGCGCTGTCGGTCAGGGTGCCCTGGTCGGTGTGGAAGACGATCGGGCTGGCGTCGGTCAGCTCGGACGAGAACGAGCGAGCCATGATGTCGCTCGCTTCGGCGCTGTCGGAGCCTTCGACCGTGCTGGCGCTGTTGTAGGTCGTGCCGACGGTGTGGCTGGCGAAGCCCAGACCGACGAGCACGGCGAGCCACACGCCGATGACGAGGGCTCGATGTCGGGCGGAGAAGCCCGCGACGTTTCGGAGGAGCGAGGACATGGCGATGGCCTTTCGAGTACGGAGGGTGGGTCAACGGGCCGGATTGCGCCGGACGTCGAGCAGTTCCAGGCCCAGCGACTCGATGCGTTCGAGTACGCCGAAAAGCGCGGCCTGGTCGACGATCTCCCCGCGAAGGACGGTGTCCGCCGCTGCCGGGGAGGCGTCCAGCCCGTCGAAGGCCGTCAGCATCGTGTCGGTGAGACGGCCCCGGACGGTGATCTCGTAGCTGGATTTCATGCCGATCAGACTCGGCTGAAATCGAGTGACCCGGGATCGCACGATCCGTATGAAGGGGCCCCTACTGCGTCAGGATGAGCGCCTGGCCGGGCCCAAGAGTCCGAGGGATCGTCCGCGTTGTACCGCTTCGGCCCTGGTGTGAACGTCCAACTTCGCGTAGAGCTTGCGCATATGCGTCTTGACGGTGTGGACCGACAGGTACAGCTCCTTGCCGATCTCGCCGGCGGTCAGGTTGGTCGACAGGAAGCGCAACACGGCGAGCTCGCGTTCGCTCAGTGCCTCGTGCGGCTGGGCGACCGACTCGTGATGAGCCGCCGGCTCGCTGCCCGCGAGCTGATCGAGCACGGCCCTCAGGTGAGCCGCGTGTGCTGTGCGATGCACCGGATGGGACTCCAGCAGCTCCCGTACGCCTGGAACCGTGAGGAAGATCCATACCCGCCCATGCGGCTCGGCTAGCTCCAGGGCGCGCTCCACGCTCGCCTCCGCGCCGTCGCCATCGCCGAGCTCCCGACGGGCCAGGCCGTTCAGCAGCGCCGACTCGATGACCAGGTTGACATGCAGCGCGAACACCTCGCCGGCGAGCACCCCCGCGACCGCATCGGCGGCGCCCTGAGGATCGTGCTCCTCGAGGCAGAGAGCCGCGGCGACATTGCGCCAGGCGGCCGTCTCCAGAGCCGATGTCAGCGCCTCACGGACCGCCTCGACCTCGCCCATGCGCAGCCGCGCCCGCAGCTGCCACGGGCGTTCCACCTCGGCGAGGAAGTGCGGTGCGCGCAGCTGGCTGGCGATCCGCTCCGCCTCCCGGAACGACAACGCTGCGTCGGCGTACTGCCGGCGGCACAGGTGGAGCATGCCGTGGATGTGGCACAGGCCGACCCCGGGCGCCGGCTCCAGCGACTCCGCCATGATGGCGTCGGCCTGGTTGAGCCAGCGTTCGCCGTCGGAGAGCGCACCGCGATCGATCAGGATCGAGCCCAGATTCATGTACGCCGGACCCATCATCGAATGCGTCGACCATCCGACCCGGTCCGCGATGCCGATCGCCTCGCGCAGCTGCTCCTCGCTGAGGTCGGGGCGCATCGTCAGGTTCGCGAGCACACCCAGCGCGATCAGGCACCCGACCTCGATGTACGGCCGGCCGATCGAGCGCCCGAGGGCCAGCCCCTGCTCCAGATGCGACTCGGCCTCCGCCACGCGGAAGGTCCACGTACTGACGATGCCGAGGTTCATATGCGCCAGCGCCTGGAGCTCGGCGTCGACCCCCGCTCCGTCGTCGACATCGCCCTCGAGAAGCAGGCTCGTGTCGTCGACCACGGTCTCGATGTCGCCGAGCTGCCGAGCACGGAACAGCTGCACGGTCGCCAGGGCCGTCCGGGCTCGTTGCCGGCGGGCCGACGGCAGCGCATCGATCGAGCGCCGGGCCGCTGCCAGCAGCGCGTCGGCCTCGACCCATCGTGACTGGAAGAGCCGGTCGACGGCGATCATCGTCGTGAGCTCGGCATCGGCCTCGACGAGCTCGGCCGGGAAGCCATCGAGCAGCGCCGCGAGCGTGGCCTCCTCACCATCGAGCAGCAGGCGGATCCAGTGCCGACCGAGCAGCTCGGCCGCGAGCTCCCAGTCGTCGCCGAGCTTCGCGTGCCGGACCGCGTCGACCGGCTGGTCGTGATCGGCGAGCCATCGCGCTGCCCGCCGATGCAGATCCGGGACCTGGTCGGCGGCTTCGCGATTGAGCTCGAGTCGGAGCAGATCCGAGAGCAGATGGTGATAGCGAAACCAAGACCGAGCGACGTCGGTCGCCACGACCAGGGCGTTGGCCGTCTCCAGGTCCGACAGCAGCCGGGCGCCGTCCTTGCGCCCGGTCAGCAGGTCGGCCAGCGGGCCGTTGACCCGCTCCAGGATCGAGGTGCGGAGCAGCAGGTCACGGACCTCCAGCGACTGGCTCTCGAGCACCTCGGCGAACAGGTAGTCCGCCACGGTCCGCTCACTCCCCGCGAACTCGTCGACGAAGCGCTCCGGCTCGGCATGCCGGGTCAGGGACATGGCCGCGAGTCGGAGTCCGGCGGCCCATCCCTCGGTACGCTCCTGCAGCTGCCGAACCGAGTGCGCGTCCAACTCCACCCCGGCCGCCGCGATCAGCTCGGTCGCCTCGGCGCTGTTGAACTCGAGGTCGGCAGCCCGAATCTCCAACAGTTCGCCGGCCAGCCGGAGCCGGTGCAGTGCGAGCTTCGGATCGTGACGGCTCACCAGGATGATGCGAACCAGCGGTGGCAATGCGTCCAGCAGGCTCTGTACGCCGAGCAGCGCCTCCTCGGATCGAAGTTGATGCAGGTCGTCGATGACCAGGCAGACCGGCTGATCCAACCGGCCGAGACCGTCGACCAGGCGCTGCGCGAACTCGTCGTCTCCACCGATCGGCGCCGGCGTCAGAGTGGCGAGCGGATCGTCGCCGGGGATCACTCCAGAGCCGCGAAGCGCGTCCATCACGGTGCCCCAGAATCGGGTCGCGTCGGTCTCGTCCGACGGCACCCCGACCCACGCCACGCATACCTCGCTGTCGGTATAGCGAAGCCACGATGCGAGCAACGTGGACTTCCCGCTCCCTGCCGGAGCAGCGATCAGGGCGACCGGCGGGCTGTCCGCCCGGTCGAGCAAATCGAACAAACGCGGCCGTTCGACCAGCCCCATGACGGGTGGCGGGGGAACCGAGGCACGGCGGTTCCGCGTGGCTGTCGCATGGCGAGCCGTCGGTACCGCCATCTCACCTCTCCTCGAGGGCACGCAAACGCTAGGCGGGCTCGCAGCCGGGCTGCTAGGGCCGTTCGCCCTCACTCACGACCTGCGCAGACAGATGGTTCTGCGCAGTCCCTGGCTAGGACTGCGCAGAACCGGTGTCGCTGTCGAGCCCGCTCACACCAGGGCGGGCTCCCGGTCGTCGGTGACCGCGTCGATCTCGACGGCCTCCTCCTCCGACGACTCGGCCTCCGAGCGGCCTCGCGACGGCAGGAAGAACAGCGCGACCGTGGCACCCGCCAGCGCGACGACGGCAGCGAGTGCCGTGGTCGTCGACATCGCGTTCACGAAGGCCTGGTCGGCTGCCGAGACCAGAGAGGTCGCGGCGTCCCCACCGAGCTGGGTCGCAACCACGTGCGCCCCGTCGACACTGTCGGTGGCGGCCGTCGAGGCTCCGTCCGGCAGCTGAGCAGCGGCGTCGTTCATGTCGGGGCCGTAGCGGCTGGCCAGCAGGCTGCCGAGGACGGCGACTCCGAGCGTGCCGCCGACCTCGCGGAGCACGTCGTTCATCGCCGAGCCGACGCCGGCCTTCGCCTTCGGCAGCGCGCCCATGATCGCTTCGGTGGCGGGCGCCATGGCCAGTCCCATGCCGAAGCCCATGATCGCCAACGCCGTGCCAGCGACGGTGTAGCCGGAGTCGACGTTGATCGTGGAGAACAGCCACAGGGCGCCAGCCACGACGACGAGTCCGGCGACCACGATCGCCTTGTCACCGGCGCGGGCGACCAGCTTGATCGAGGCGCGAGAGCCGATGATCAAGCCGATGGCGACCGGGAGCATCCGGATGCCGGCGCCGAGGGCGCTGTAGCCGAGCACGGTCTGCAGGTAGGTGGTGAGCAGGAAGACCGTGCCCATCAGGGCGAAGAACACCAGCGTGATCGAGACACTGGCCGCACTGAACCGCAGGTTGCGGAAGATGCTGACATCGATCATCGGCTGTGCGGTCCGGCGCTCCCAGGCGAAGAAGCCGGCCAGGATGAGTGCACCGACGCTGAACGCGCCGAGGATCGTGCTGTCGGTCCAGCCCCGGTCCGAGGCCTCGATCAGGCCCCACACCACGGCGGTCAGGCCGGCGGTCGACAGGATCGCACCGAGGATGTCGATGCGCGGCGACTCCGGGTCGCGCGACTCGGGGATCAGGATCGCGCCGGCGATCAGCGCGAGGATGACGATCGGCAGGTTGACCACGAACACGCTGTTCCAGCTGTAGTGCTCGAGCAGTAGACCGCCCGTGATCGGGCCGAGTGCGACGCCCAGTCCCGAGGTCGCGGCCCAGGCGGCGATCGCCTTCGGCCGCTCGTTCGGCGGGAAGATGTTGGTCAGGATCGACAGCGTGGCCGGCATGATCGCGGCGGCGCCGACACCCATCAGGCAACGCGACGCGATCAGCTCATGAGCGCTCCCCGACATGGCGGCGAACAACGAGCCGACGCCGAAAGTGATCAGCCCGAGGAACAGGAACTTGCGACGGCCGAAGCGATCGCCCAGGTTGCCGCCGACCAGCAGCAGACAGGCGAAGACCAGCAGATAGCTGTCGACGATCCACTGCGACTCACTGGAGTCGACACCGAGCTCGGTGCTGATCGACGGCAGGGCGACGTTGAGGATGGTGTTGTCGATGCAGATCACTAGCAGGCTGAGGGCGAGGACCCCCAGTGCCTGCCAGCGTCTGGCATACGGTTCGGTGAGCGATGACATGGCGACTCCAGGTGGAACGAGATGTGGAAGCTATGGCCGTCACGCTCTCGCTCACCCGTGTGTCACGGGATCGCACGATCCGTATGAAGCCCTCGATCACTCCGGCGCGTACGCGACGATGCGGAAGCCGGACTCGCTCCGCGGCCGCTCCTCGATCACCTCGACGCGCGATACCGACGCGTGCCGCGGGCCCGACTCACACCAGGCGCACATCGCCTCGACCGCGTCGGATGCGCCCTCGAAGACGGCTTCGACCGCGCCGTCGGCCCGATTGCACACCCAGCCGCTGACTCCGTGCCGGGTCGCCTCCCGGCGGCAGGTGTCGCGGAAGAAGACCCCCTGCACCTGCCCCCACACGACTACTCGACGTCGGATCACGACCACAGGCTAGGCGGTGCGCCGCCCCCTACGATGGTGTCGTGGACGAGGTGGCAGAGGAGCTGGTGATCGACGGCGGCATTCTCGTGGGCCACGACGGCTCCGGCCACGCGGCGGCCGCGCTTCGCGCCGGGATGGATCTGGCCCATCGGTTCGACAAGCCGCTGCACGTGGTCCGGACCTGGGTGATGTCGAGCGCGCCGCGGCCGGAAAGCTGGGAGCCCGGCTACGTGCCGCCGCTGTGCGACTACGAGGAAGCCGTCAAGCAGGCGCTCACCCGCGATGTCGAGTCCGCGGGCCTGACGCCGGGCAAGGACGTGATCGTCCATGTCGTGCACGGCGCCCCGGCCCGCCGGCTCGTCGAGGGCTCCGGCAAGGCGGACCTGCTAGTCGTCTCGCGTCGCGGCCGCGGCGGCTTCGCCGGACTCGGTCTCGGCTCGGTGACCGAGCAGTGCATCCGGCACGCCAGCTGCCCGGTCGTCGTCGTACCCGCCCGCGGCGCCAAGGACGAGCTCGCCGAGCCCGACCGCGGCGTCGCGGAGCCGAAGCACTGAGCGTGGCCTCCCGCCCTGAGTCGCAGCAGCGGCCCGCCCCGCGGTCGCGCCGCCGGATCCGCTTCCCGGCCGAGCTGCCGATCAGCGCCCGCCGGGACGAGATCGCCGAGGCGATCCGCGACCACCAGGTCATCGTGCTCACCGGTGAGACCGGCTCCGGCAAGACCACCCAGCTGCCCAAGATCTGCCTCGACCTCGGGTACGGCGAGCGCGGCCGGATCGGCCACACCCAACCGCGTCGGCTGGCGGCCCGTACCGTCGCCGAGCGCATCGCCGAGGAGCTCGGTGAGTCGATCGGCGAGACCGTGGGGTTCCAGGTCCGGTTCACCGAGCGGGTCGGCAACGCCACCCGGATCAAGGTGATGACCGACGGCATCCTGCTCAACGAGATCCAGCGCGATCGGATGCTGCGGGCGTACGAGGTGCTGATCGTCGACGAGGCTCACGAGCGCGGGCTCAACATCGACTTCATCCTCGGCTACCTGAAGCGGCTGCTCCCCCAGCGGCCAGATCTGAAGCTGATCATCACGTCGGCCACCATCGACCCGGAACGGTTCGCGGCTCACTTCGGGGACGCGCCGATCGTCGAGGTGTCCGGCCGGACCTACCCGGTCGAGCTGCGTTATCGGCCGCTGGTCGATCCGGACCGTCCCGACAAGGAGCGGGACCAGGTCCAGGGCATCGTCGAGGCCGTCCAGGAGCTGACCGCCGAACGCACCGGCGACATCCTGGTGTTCTGCTCCGGCGAGCGGGAGATCCGTGACGCTGCCGACGCCCTCGAGTCGCGCGGCCTGCGCGACACCGAGGTGCTCCCGCTGTACGCCCGGCTGTCGGCGGCCGACCAGCATCGCGTGTTCGAACGGCATCGCGGCCGCCGAATCGTGCTGGCCACCAACATCGCCGAGACCTCACTGACGGTGCCGGGCATCCGCTATGTCATCGACCCCGGCACGGCCCGGATCTCCCGCTACAGCCAGCGACTCAAGGTGCAGCGGCTTCCGATCGAGCCGGTCTCCCAGGCGTCGGCGAACCAGCGGGCCGGCCGCTGCGGTCGTACATCCGACGGCATCTGCATCCGCCTCTACAGCGAGGAGGACTACGACAGCCGTCCGGAGTTCACCGAGCCGGAGATCCTGCGCACCAACCTGGCGTCGGTGCTGCTGGCGATGATCGACCTGGGGCTCGGCGATCTGGCCGACTTCCCGTTCCTCGACCCGCCGGACCGGCGCAACGTACGGGCCGGGCTCGATCTGCTCGTCGAGCTCGGCGCGATCGGGGCCGACCGCAAGCCGGACCGCCCGCGCCGGTTGAGCAAGATCGGCAAGCGACTGGCCCGGCTGCCGCTCGATCCACGACTCGGCCGGATGGTGCTCGAGGCCGATCGCAACGGCGCCCTCCGAGAGGTGCTGATCATCGTCGCCGCCCTGTCGATCCAGGACCCACGCGAGCGGCCGGCCGACCATGAGCAGGCGGCTGACGCGAAGCACGCCCGATTCGCCGATCCGGAGTCGGACTTCGCGGCGTACCTCAACCTCTGGCGCTATCTGCGGCAGCAGCGCCGCGAGCTGTCCGGCAACCAGTTCCGCCGGATGTGCCGCGACGAGTACTTGCATTACCTGCGGGTGCGCGAGTGGCAGGACGTCCACACCCAGCTGGGGCAGATCAGCCGTGACCTGGGGCTGCGGCGCGATTCCGCCGACGCGCCGGGCGACGAGGTCACCAAGTCGATGCTCGCCGGGCTGCTGTCCCACGTCGGGCTGCGCGACCCGGATACACGCGACTACCTCGGCGCTCGAGGGGCCCGATTCGCGGTGTTCCCAGGCTCCGGATTGTTCCGGAAGCCGCCGCAGTGGATCGTCGCGGCCGAGCTGGTCGAGACTTCGCGGCTGTGGGCCCGCGAGAACGCCCGGGTCGATCCGGCCTGGGTCGAGTCGCTCGCCGGGCATCTGGTCAAGCGGACCTACAGCGAGCCGCATTGGGAGCGCAAGCGCGGTGCGGTGATGGCGTACGAGAAGGTCACGCTCTACGGCGTCCCGCTGGCGGAACGGCGCGCGGTGACGTACAGCCGGATCGACCCGGAGCTGTGTCGCGATCTGTTCATCCGGCACGCGCTGGTCGAGGGCGACTGGCAGACCCGGCATCGGTTCTTCCAGGCCAATCGGGAGTTGCTCGACGAGGTGGAAGGGCTTGAGGATCGGATCCGGCGCCGGGACCTGCGGGTCGACGACGAGACGCTGTTCGAGTTCTACGACGAGCGGATCGGCGAGGAGGTCGTGTCCGCCGCCCACTTCGACACCTGGTGGAAGCGGGTACACCGGGACCAGCCGGACCTGCTCGACTTCGAGCGCGCGCTGGTGACCCGGGCCGAGGCCGAGCCGGTCGACGTCGAGACGGCCTTCCCCGACGAATGGCGACATGACGACATGGCGATGCCGCTGTCGTACGTCTTCGATCCCGGGTCGACCCACGACGGCGTCACGGTCGACGTACCGCTGGCGCAGCTGAACCAGCTCGACGCCGACGAGTTCTGGTGGCAGGTGCCGGGCCGCCGCGAGGAGCTCGTGACCGCGATGATCCGGTCGCTGCCGAAGCAGTGGCGGCGGCAACTTGTGCCGGCGCCGGACCACGCCCGGACCGTCGTGGAGCATCTCGAGCCGGACTCCGGTCCGCTGCCGGTGGCGGTGGCGACCCAGCTGCGGCGGCTCACCGGCGTCGAGGTGCCGCCGGACGCTTTCGACGTCGACAAGCTCCCCGATCACCTGCGGGTCGGGTTCCGGGTACTCGACGGCGACGATGTGGTGGCCGAGGGCAAGGATCTCGATCAGCTGCGCGAGCAGCTCCGGCCTCGGCTGCGGTCGGCCCTGTCGGATGCGGCCGCCCGGGTCGAGCACGCCGGCATGCGGTCCTGGGAGATCGACGCCCTGCCGCGTGAGGTGACGGCGCAGCGGGGCCGGCAGCCGGTGCGTGGCTATCCGGCGCTGATCGATGAGGGCGACCAGGTCGCGGTCCGGGTGCTGGAGGACGCTCACGAGCAGCGGCGGGCGATGCGGCTCGGCACCCGGCGGCTGCTGCTGCTCTCGATCGGATCGCCGTCCGCGGCCGTCGCGCGCCGACTCGGCAACCGGGCGAAGCTGGCGCTTGCGAGCAGCCCGTACCCCTCGGTGCCGGCGCTGCTCGACGACTGCGCGGCGGCCGCCGTCGACGATTTGGTGCAGCGCAGCGGCGGCGTGGCCTGGGACGCCGCCGCGTTCAACCGGCTGCGAGACGCCGTACGCGCTGACCTGCACGACGTGACGTACGAGATCACCTCGACCGTCGCCGAGACCCTCGACCAGGCCGCTGCCGTACGCCGTCGGCTCGACGACCTGACCGACCGGCAGGACGTCCACGTCACCGAGGATCTGCAGGCGCAGCTGTCCTGGCTGGTCCACGACGGCTTCGTCGCCGAGACCGGCCGGGTCCGGCTGGCACACCTGCCGCGCTACCTGCGCGCCATGCTGCGGCGGCTCGATAGGCTCCGCTCCGATCCGCTGCGAGACGACCAACGGATGCTGGAGGTCCAGGCGGTCGAGGACGAATACGACCGCCTGATCGACGGGCTGCCGGCGTATCGCCGCCACGACGACGACGTGCTCGACGTGCGGTGGTCGATCGAAGAGCTGCGGGTCAGTCTGTTCGCCCAGGCGCTCGGGACCGAGCAGCCGGTCTCGGTGAAACGGATCCGGTCGGCCATCGCGGCGATCCGGCCCTGACCAGCGCCGACGCATCCGACGGCTGGCCAAATCGGTCGCCGCTCGCCTCGGCTGGTGCCACCATGTCGAGGTGGTCTCGAGGTGGCGCGCCAGGCTGGCCGGCCTGAAGGTCGATCTGACGCCGTGGCGGCGATCCCGGGACTTCCGCCTCCTTCTCGTCGCGAACTCCGCCTTCTACCTCGGGCAGTGGGTCAGTCTCGTCGTGCTGCCGTTCCAGCTGTACGAGCTGACCGGGTCGAACTTCGCAGTCGGCGCGATGGGCCTGGTCGTCGTGGTTCCGCTGATCGTCTTCGGGCTGTACGGCGGCGCGTTGGCCGACCTGGTCGACCGGCGCAAACTGCTCACCGCAACCGGTGTGATCCAGGTGCTCGTCGCCGCCGCACTGATCGCCAACGCACGACTGCCCGAGCCGCGGGTGTGGGCGATCTACCTCTGCGGCGGCCTGCTGGCGTCCGCCACCGCATTGCAGCGGCCGAGCCGGGAGGCGCTGCTGATCCGGGTCGTCGCCCATGCCGACATTCCGGCGGCCGTCTCGCTGAGCTCGCTGACCCGCCAGCTCGGCCAGCTGGTCGGACCGGCACTCGGTGGCGTGCTCGTGGCATCGGCCGGCGTCGCCTGGGCGTACACGGTCGAGCTCGGCGGCCTGCTGACCGCGACCGTGCTGTCGCTGTTCCTGGCGGCGTACCCCTCGCACGGCCAGCGGACGGCGCCCAGCCTGCACCTGATGGCGGACGGGCTGCGCTATGCCGTCGGTCGCCGCGACCTGCTCGGCACCTACCTCGTGGACATCGTCGGCATGTTCCTGGCGATGCCGATCGTGCTGTTCCCCGCGTTCGCCACCGACGTCTTCGGCCAGCCGCAACTGCTCGGGCTGCTCTACAGCGCCGAGGGCATCGGGGCGTCCATCGTGACCCTGACCAGCGGCTGGGTTGGCCGGGTGAACCGGCAGGGCCGCGCCGTCGTCGTGGCCTGCCTGGCCTGGGGCGCGGCGGTCGGGGTCGCCGGACTCGCGCCGAACATTTGGATCGCGATCGGCTGCTTTGCCATCGCGGGCGCGGCCGACATGGTCTCGGCGCTGTTCCGCGCGGTGATCTGGAACCAGACCATCCCGGACGAGATGCGCGGTCGGCTGGCCGGGATCGAGATGCTCTCCTATCAGCTCGGCCCGCTTGGCGGTCAGGTCCGATCCGGGGTCGTGGCCGACCTGACCTCGGTCCGGACCGCAATCGTGTCCGGCGGCCTGCTGTGCCTGGTCGGCGTCGGGGCGACCGCGGTGTGGCTGCGCGACTTCTGGAGGTACGACGCCCGGACCGACGAGCATGCCGTACGAGAGCGTGAGGTACGCGCCTCGTGGTGACCCGACGACATGCTGTGCTCTGCCCCAGACCGAGGGGAACCGACCGTACTGTCCAGGTGGATGGAGCCGATGGGCCGCAGTAACGTCGAGACTGCCTGCGACGACTCACGACATCCGTCGGAACTTCGAGGAGAACTCTCATGTTCGTCCAGGTCATACAAGGAAACGTCGACGACGCGGGCCGCCTCAAGGAGGCCATGGACCGCTGGATGGAAGAGCTGGCGCCGCAGGCCACCGGCTGGCTGGGCACGACCGCCGGGGTCACCGACGACGGCCGGTCCATCGCATTCGCGAGGTTCGAGTCCGAGGCCGACGCCCAGCGCAACAGCGAGCGTCCGGAGCAGGACAAGTGGTGGGGCGAGACGTCCCAGCTGTTCTCCGGCGAGGTGATCTTCCACAACAGCATCCGCGTCGATGCCGAGTTGGTCGGCGATCCGAACACCGCCGGCTTCGTGCAGGTCATCACCGGCCGCTCCAGCGATCCCGGGCGGGCCCGCGAGGTGATGAACCAGCATCCCGAGGCGCTCCGGACGCACCGGCCCGAGATCCTCGGCAGCCTGACCGTCGAGTTTCCGGACGGCGGCTACGCGACGGCGATCTACTTCACCTCGGAGGCGGCGGCCCGGGAGGGCGAGAAGAAGGAGCCGCCCGAGGAGGTTCGGGCCGCGATGGAGGAGATGTTCTCCCTCAACATCGGCGAGCCGGTCTTCTACGACCTCAAGGACCCCTGGCTGCCCGGGCCGGTCTGACCAAGGGCTAGCCGACGACGAGTCGGGTGTGCATCTGGGTACGGTGCGGATCGCACACGATGCGATAGGTGCCCCGCTGGAGCCGTACCGTGAACGCCCGGCGTCCGGTGAACGGGACGCCGGTCTTGCGGTCCACACCCGGCCCTCGGATGTGCCAGTTGTGGATGGAGGCCCGGTCGTGCACCACCAGCCGGTAGCGGCCCGGCTGGGCCTGGTGCCGGCTGACGCCGATCGTGAAGCCGGGTCCCACGCTGCCGCGGATGGTCTGGATCGGGACTCTGTGGTCGGCCTTCGGCGCCGATGAGACGGAGGCCGCCTTCGACGCTGGCGAGACGTTCGCCGCTGAGGCGGCCGGAGCGGTGAGCGCTGGGCCGACCACGACGGCGGCGATGCTGGCGATGGCGAATGCGCGGATTCTCACGTTGGCACGGTAACTCCGAAACGTGAACGCGGCTATGGCTCTTCGGCCTTGATCAGCCGTCGAAGTGCCGCGGATCCGGGCCGAGCCGATTGCCCGCGTCGAGCCCCTCGATCGCGCCGATGTCCTCGGCGGACAGCTCGAAGTCGAAGACGTCGAAGTTCTCTTCGATCCGCGACGGCGTCGTCGACTTCGGGATGACGATGTTCCCGATCTGCAGATGCCACCGGATCACGATCTGGGCGGGCGTGCGGCCGACCCGCTCGGCGATCGCGCGGATCGTCGGATTTCGCAGGTCCTCGGACTGGCCGAGCGGGCTCCACGCCTCGGTCGCGATGCCGAGCTCGCGATGGGTCGCTCGCAGCTCGCGCTGGGTCAGTGTCGGGTGCAGCTCGATCTGGTTGAGCACCGGCGGCGTGTCAGTCTCCTCGGCCAGCCGGCGCAGGTGTTCGTCGGCGAAGTTGGACACGCCGATCGCGCGTACCCGGTCGTCGTCGGCCACCAACCGCTCCAGCGCCTGCCAGGTCTCGACGTACCGATCGCGCCCGGGCGCGGGCCAGTGCAGCAGGAACAGGTCGACGTACTCCAGGTCGAGCCGCTTGAGACTCGCGTCGAAGCCGTCGAGTGCCGACTCCCGGCCGAACTCGCTCGGCCAGAGCTTGGTCGTGACGAAGATGTCCTCGCGCGAGACACCGGACGCACGGATCGCCTCGCCGACGCCCTCCTCGTTGCGATAGAGCGCCGCCGTGTCGATGTGTCGATATCCGACCTCGAGTGCCTTGGTGACGGCGGGGACCGAGTCTTCGTTGGAGACCCGCCAGACCCCGAAGCCGAGCTGCGGAATCTGGACGCCATTGTGCAGTGTGGTGATCGGGCTGTCAGCCACCGATCGCTCCTTCGTACGCGGGCAGTACCCCATCGACACTACGTCGCCGGTCGGTCGGACCCGAGAATCACGCCGGAGTCGTCGGTCGCACCTCGCCGTGCTCGACGCAGCGGGCGACCCAGCCGCGAGGCAGCACCTGGACCTTCATCCTTCGGCGGCAGGCGGCGCAGTATCGCGGCGGCTCCAACGCGCGCCGCTCGCGGCATCGGTCGTGGTTGCCCGCTGCCAGGGGTTCGCCGCAGCAGTCGCAGAAGGGCGCGGTCCCGGTCACAGGGTCTTCGACAGCTCCTTGATCGGCATCTGGAGCTCGTCGAGCAGGTCGAGATCGTCGCTCGGGTCGCGGCCGAGGGTCGTGAGGTAGTTGCCGACGATGACCGCGTTGATGCCGCCGAGCAACCCGTCACGGGTGCCAAGTCCCCCCAGGGTGATTTCGCGGCCGCCGGCGTAGCGGAGGATCGTCCGCGGCAGGGCCAGCCGGAACGCCGCGACCGTACGCAGTGCGTCGGCCGAGTCGAGCACCGGCAGGTCGGCGAATGGGGT
>DATFRX010000469.1:0-2588 GCA_035262905.1 Nocardioidaceae bacterium | reverse complement strand
TGCCGCTGTCGCCCACGATGCCGCGTACGGAGCCCTCCGACACGACCTCGTCGTAGCCGGTGAAGTCGACCGGCGTGCCGAGCGAGTCGGCGATCTCGCGATAGGCCCCGGTCTCGGCGTGCTGGCCCTTCTTCGCCTTCGCGTCCGCCTTGGCGCGCTGCCGCTGCTCGGTCATCAGCCGGCGGAAGCCGTCCTCGTCGACGCTGAGCCCCTGCTCCGACGCCATCTCCAGCGTCAGGTCGATCGGGAACCCGTAGGTGTCATGTAGCGCGAACGCCTTGTCGCCCGACAGCTGCGTCGCCCCCGCCTGCTTGGCCTCGCTCACCGCGACGTCGAAGATCTGCGTCCCGGTGCGAAGCGTCTGGCGGAACGCCTCCTCCTCCGCGTACGCCGTCTTCGAGATCCGCTCCCAGTCGCGCTCCAGCTCCGGGTACGACGCCTTCATCACGTCCTTGCTCACCGGCAGCAGTTCGTGGACCGCCGGCTGCTGTACGCCGAGCAGTCGCATCGACCGGATCACCCGGCGCAGCAACCGGCGCAGCACATAGCCGCGGCCCTCGTTGCTCGGCCGGATCCCGTCGCCCATCAGCATCAGCGCGCTGCGTACGTGGTCGCCGACGACCCGCAGCCGTACGTCGTCGCCGTGGTCGCGACCGTACGGTCGGCCCGCAAGCTCCGACGCCCGCTCGATGACCGGGAACACCTCGTCGATCTCGTAGAGGTTGTGCTTGTCCTGCAGCAGATAGGCGACGCGTTCGAGGCCCATGCCGGTGTCGATGTTCTTCGCCGGCAGGTCACCCTCGACGTCGAAGTCGGCCTTGCTGCGCACGGCACTGAGCTGGATCTGCATGAAGACCAGGTTCCAGATCTCCAGGAATCGATCCTCGTCGACGACCGGTCCGCCGTCCGGGCCGAACTCCGGGCCGCGGTCGATGTAGATCTCGCTGCACGGCCCACCCGGCCCCGGCACGCCCATGTGCCAGTAGTTGTCCTCGAGACCGCGGCCCTGGATCCGCTCGTCGGGCAGGCCCGCGACCTGACGCCACAGTGCCCGCGCCTCGTCGTCGTCGTGGTAGACGGTGACCCAGACCTTCTCCGGGTCGAAGCCGTAGCCGCCGTCGTCCTGGGACCCGGTCACGAGCCGCCAGGCCAGGTCGATGGCCCCCTCCTTGAAGTAGTCGCCGAAAGAGAAGTTGCCGCACATCTGGAAGAAGGTGCCGTGCCGAGTGGTCTTGCCGACCTCCTCGATGTCCAGCGTGCGTACACACTTCTGGACGCTGACGGCGCGGTCGTACGGCGGGGTCTGCTGGCCGGTGTAGTACGGCTTGAACGGAACCATGCCGGCGTTGACGAACAACAGGGTCGGATCGTCGTACGGCAGGGGTACTGAGGGCACGACGGTGTGCCCGTTCGACTCGAAATGATCGAGGAATCGCTGGCGAATCTCAGCGGTACGCATGGTGCATCACCTCATGGGGACACGAAACGATCAGGAGCGGGTGGCGGCCAGCGCCGGGTGCCGCGATGCGGCGGAATCCTCGAGCGCCGGCTGCGAAGCTCGCTCCGCTCCTCGACCCGTGTCCCTGGCCGGCAGCGCCAGCTGGTGGGCGATCTGCGCTTCCCGCTCGGCCATGCCGGTCCGAACCTCCTCGGCGAACACGCGCGCGCCGAGTCCGAGGGCCGCGACCTGGTCGGTGATGCCTTCCGGGGTCAGTCGGGAGGCGAGCCGGCGAGCCTTGATCGTCGTGTAGAGGCCCGCGCTCGCGCCAGCGACGAACCAGAAGGTTCGACCCATCACCTGTACGTCGCCTCCTCGGATTGATGCACTGGTGCCATTCTCGCCGCTCGGCGGGCGGCGCGCTGCCGCATTTTGCGACGACGCTGGTACTCACGGCGCATCATCGACCGGATCCGGTCCCGGTTCTCGGTACGCAGCGCCCGCCGCAGGCCGTAGGCGAGCGCACTCGCCCGCACCAGCGGCCGGCCCATCGTCGCGTCCACGACCTGGGCGGTGGTCGGCACCACAATGGTCCGGCCGTCGGCCGTCACGATCGCATCGGCCCGCGACGTCGGCACCGGCAACGGCACCGTCACGTGCGGCTCGGCCGAGTCGGTCGGGCCGGTGCCGGAGTCCCCCGGACCCATCGGCTCCGGATAGACGACCGGCTCCGACCGGGCCTCGGCCTGCCGGGTCAGTCCCTCGACGGCGGTCCGCAGCTCGCGCAGGTCGCGTCGCGAGCGGCGCCACAACCCGGCAAGGACAAGGGCGACCACAAGGGCGATCGCGGAGATCACGACCGCGCTGGTTTCGAGCCCGGACATGCGACCGACCTTATCGCGTGGGCCGCCCGAGTCGACGGGCCGTCGGGCCCGGCGGTCAGCCGTCGCGCAGGATCGCCCGGATCTTGGCCAGCCGCTCTGCGACGGCGGCCTCGTCACCGTGGTCCGAGGGCGTGTAGTACTCCCGATCGGCGACCACGTCCGGCGCATGTTGCTGCGGAGCCACGCCACGCGGATCGTCATGGGCGTAGCGGTAGTCGTGACCGTGTCCGAGGCTCTCCGCACCCTTGTAGTGCGCGTCGCGAAGC
>DATFRX010000468.1:0-11996 GCA_035262905.1 Nocardioidaceae bacterium | reverse complement strand
CCGGGGCGGCAGGGCGACGGCCGGCACCCGCGCCAGGTCGGGGTCGAGCAATGACGCCACCATCGGCCGCAGCACGATCTGGTCGAGGATCCGGGCCTCCTGCATCCGGCCCAGCCCGGGCGGTAGCCAGCGGACCGAGCTGCCGAACATCACCAGGCCGACCCGATCGCCGGCCGCGAGGTACGCCCGCGCCACCAGGCTGCCGCCCCGGACGGCCCGGTCGTGCAGCCGGCGGTCGTATCCCCCGGCGACGCTGGTGTGGTCGACCAGCACGACGATGTCGGCGGCCTGGTCCTGGTAGCGCTGGGACACCATCAGCCGCCGCAGCCGGGCCGAGGACTTCCAGTCGACGTCGCGCAGCGGGTCGCCGGTGACATAAGTCCGAAGCTCGGCGAATTCGGTGCCCGCCCCCCGCTGGCGACCGGCATGGGTGCCGTAACGCGCCAGCAGATGCGGCGGCGCATAGACCTCGGGGCTTCGCTCGGTCGGTGGATGAACGACGAACGACGGCAGCTCGACGATGACCAGACCGACCCGGCCGCCACGCGGGGTCGTCAGCCGCAGCCGGACGTAGCCGACCGGACCACGCATCCACCGCTGCGGTCGCAGCTCGATGCTGACCGGATCGCCACCGGGGACCAGCCGCCACGGTTGCCGGCCGGCCGCCTCTACGCCTTCGGCCGGCACCACCGACACCGACACGGGTACGGCCGGCTCCGAGCCGAAGCCGACCGACACCTCCATCCGTACGACCTCGCCGGCCATCACGCGACGACCCCGCGTCGACACCGACACATCGATCTCGCGTGGACCCGACTCTGCGAGCAGCAGCGCGAGCACCAACAGCGTCAGGCCCACCGCCGCGGCGGACAACGGGCCCGGCCGAAACGCCGCCACGGCGAGCAGCGCCATCGCCAGCCAGGTCAGCCGTCGTGGCAACAGCCCGACGCCCCACTGGGGATGGACCGCCGTCACCCGCGCCGAGCGGCTCACCTGACCCCCTCGGCCTCCGGCTGCGGAGTCGGCACCTGGCTCATCACGTCGGTCACGACGGTGTCGCCGGTGATCTGCGTGGCCCAAAGATCCGGCCGGATCACGAGCCGATGGCCGAGCGCCGGCACCGCGACCCGCTTGATGTCGTCGGCGAGCACATAGGTGCGACCGTCCAGCAGCGCGGCCGCCTGGGCCAGCGCTCCCATCGCCAGGCCGCCGCGAGGGCTCGCGCCGACCGCCACGCTCGCGTTCTCCCGAGTGGCGTTGACGACCGAGACGATGTAGTCGAGCAGGTCCGGATGCACCGTCACCTCGGCACGCAACTGACACAGCTTGGTCAGCTGCCCCTCCTCCAACGCCGGTGTGAGGTCCCGCTCGGTCACGTCCCGGGCCAGCCGCTCGCCGAGCATCGACGCCTCCTGCGCCGGGTCGAGATAACCCATCCGGATCCGGGCGATGAACCGGTCCAGCTGTGCCTCCGGGAGTACGTAGGTGCCTTCGTACTCGATCGGGTTGCTGGTCGCCATGACGAAGAACGGGTCCGGCAGCGTCCGCGACTCACCGTCAGTGGTCACCTGCTGCTCGGCCATCGCCTCGAGCAGGGCCGCCTGGGTCTTCGGCGGTGTCCGGTTGATCTCGTCGGCCAGCAGGAACTGGGTGAAGACCGGACCGGGCCGGAACGTGAAGTCGCTGCTCTGCTGGTTGAACACGAGCGTCCCGGTCAGGTCCTGCGGCAACAGGTCCGGCGTGAACTGG
This sequence comes from Nocardioidaceae bacterium, assembly GCA_035262905.1. Classification (GTDB taxonomy): domain Bacteria; phylum Actinomycetota; class Actinomycetes; order Propionibacteriales; family Nocardioidaceae; genus DATFRX01. The sequence continues at coordinate 10,247 of DATFRX010000468.1, read as the reverse complement.
ACCCGAGCGAACCGGAGCCCGAGGGCCCGGGCCATCGCGCGGGACAGCACGGTCTTGCCCAGACCGGGAACGTCCTCGACCAGGACATGCCCTCGGGCCAGGATCGCCATCAGCACCAGCTCGATGACGTCGCGCTTGCCGACGACGACGGTCTCGACCGCGTCGACCACCCCGCGTACGAGTCGTACGGCGTCGGCATCCTGAATCCCCGACTCCGATCGGTCAGTGGTCACGCTGCATTCCCCTTTCGTCCAACGACTCTTGGAAGCTGCGGATGCGGTTGGCTTCGATGTCGACCGACTTCGGCGGCGACGGCGTGCCGCTGCCGACCGGACGGTCCAGGGTGAACCGGACCGCCAGCAGCAGGCAGATCGGCCCGATCACGAGCACCGCCACCGCCGGACCGCCGCTCGTCAATGCGACCACCAGGATCGCCACGATGGCCGTCAGCCAGCCGCTGAAGTACATCAGTCACCTACCAGCGCGTCGATGTGGCCCTGAGCCGACCTGGCATCCGCGGCGGTGACCGGCTGCGTGGAGAAGCGCGCCGTGTTGAACAGTTCGACCAGCTGCGGCGCCCGATCCGGAGCGGCCAGCCGGCCCTTCGAGAGCACGCGGGCGATGTACTCCCGCTGTGTCTCGGCGGGCTCGCGGGCCATCCCCTGGCTCCCGACATGGCTTTCGAACGCGACGTACGCCCTGATCACGGCGAGTCGCGGATCGCTTTCCGCGAGGAGCTCGATCCGGCTGCGCTCGAGTGCCTCTCGTACCGCCCGCTGCTGCTCGAGCTCGTGCTCGTCGACATCGCTGCCCTCGACGGCCCGACCCCGCGCGCCCGCAGCGACTGGGGCTGGACGATCCCGGCGACGCTTCGCCCGTTCCCACAGCAGCCAGCCGATGAACGCGAGAATCGCGAGGGCGGCCAGGACCATGACCGTGTACTGGATAACGTCGTGCGGATCGACGTCGGACCTCGGGGGACGCGGCGAAGGCGTCGGCGTCTGCGAGCCGCCCTGCTGGGAGCGTCGCGCCGGCGGCGGCAGTCTCGGCTCGTTCTCGGGCAAGGCCAGGACGACGAAGAGGGAGAGCCCGGTCGCGAACACGAGCGGGCTCAACCGCCACAGCACCGCCGTGACGGGATACGGATGCTCGTGGCGAAACTCGATGCCAGTTGCCACGGCCAGGACCAGGATCGCGACCAGGGCGGTGCTGAAGACCGCCGCGATATTCGAGATCTCGACGTCCGGATCGACCAGGGCGGCGACGGCAAGCGTGGTCAGCGCGAAGATGCCGATCACGGGCACACTCACCCGCCCCGACAGCCGTTCTTGCGCCCCGGTCATGACTTCCCCAACCAGCCGAGCTTGTCCCGGCCTACGATAAGGTAGCCGGGCGCTCGGGCAGGTAGCTCAGTTGGTACGAGCGTCCGCCTGAAAAGCGGAAGGTCGGCGGTTCGATCCCGCCCCTGCCCACCACAAGCAACTGCGATCGTCGAGGAGCCGCGCCACCGTGACCGCTGAAACGGGGGCGAATGTCTTTCTGCACATCGGGGCGCCCAAGACCGGAACCACCTACCTGCAAAGCGTCATGCGCCAGAACCGCAAGGCGCTCGCCGCCGACGGCGTCCTCTACCCGGGCCGCCGCAACGGGCACTTCCTCGCGTCCATGGACCTGCGGGACCGGGGCTTCGCCGGCTACCGCGATCCAGCTGCCAAGGGGGCCTGGCAAGCCGTCGTGCGCCAGAGTCGTCGGTGGCGCGGCGACATCATCGTGATGTCGCACGAGACCTTCTCGCGCGCACACCGCGACGACGTCGCCCGGGCGGTCGAGTCGCTCGCGCCGGCCGAGGTCCACGTCGTCTACGGCACCCGCAACCTGACCCGGCAGATTCCGGCCGTCTGGCAGGAGCGGATCAAGAACCGCGACACCATGCCCTACGCCGACTTCCTCGCCGCGGTCCGGTCGCCGGAGTCGAACCAGCCGGTGCACCATCGGTTCTGGCGCGCTCACGGGCCGATCAACGTGCTCGAGCGATGGGGCTCGGCGATCCCGCCGGAGCGGATCCACGTGATGACCGTCCCGCAGTCCGGAGCCGATCCGGACGCACTGTGGAACCGGTTCGCCCAGATCCTCGGCGTCGACCCGTACAAGTACGACCGCGACGTCGATCGCAGCAACGCCTCGCTCGGCGTCGTCGAGGCGGAGTTCGTCCGTCGGCTGAACGCCGTCGTGCCCGACACGATGGACTGGCCGACGTACTCCGCGCTGGTGAAGTACCAACTCGCCGAGTCGCGCCTGGCGGCGCATGAATCGGCCGTACGGATCACGATGCCGCCGTCGGAGTACGAGTGGCTCGCCCAGCGGTCCGACCAGATCATCCGCGCGCTGAAGCAACGCGGCTACGACGTCGTCGGCGACCTGGACGAGCTGCGAGTGGACGCTCCGCCCTCACAGCCCGGACTGCAGCCAGGCGACGTCGACGAGCACACCATCCTCGAGATGGGGATGGCGACGATGTTCGAGATGCTTGCTGAGCGGGGGACCGCGCGTCCCCGGCGTCTGATTGCTCCCGTTGAAGAATCTGCGCCGCAAACCATCGGACGACTGCGGCGGCTCCTGCGACGTAGCTAGGAAGGCTAGGTCCCGAGCCCTAGCCGTCCCTCCCTCTTACTTCTTGTCGGTTGTCCGCTGCCGGGGCAGACCGCCGGACAAGAGTGCGCGTACTTCTGACTCCCGGTAACGACGGTGGCCGCCGAGCGTGCGGATCGAACTAAGCTTGCCCGCCTTCGCCCAACGAGTAACCGTCTTCGGGTCCACGCGGAACAACGCGGCTACCTCTGCTGGGGTCAACAGCGCTTCCGACTCCGTGGGCCGTGTGTTCATGATGCTCCTCGAAAATTTCCCGACCAATGGGACATGGCCGTATTAGGCGAATGTAGCGCGTGAGAGAGCCTCGAAACGGAGATTCTGCAACTTCCTGTCACGATCTCATATCTAGCGTCGGAATTCGCCACAGAGCGTCGTGGCGCAGCCACGATCCGTACCGGACCGGGCTTACCACGCCTGACCACTAGTCTTGGGGTCGAACGCCCGCAACACCCCGCGGGCCGGACCAGGAAGGGTCACTACCGTGGCCAACCATCAGCCAGGAGGCGTGTTCTCCCGACGTACCGGCCACGAGCAGGTCGTCTACTGTACCGACGAAGCCTCCGGACTCCGCGCGATCATCGCGATCTATTCCACCGCACTCGGGCCGTCGCTCGGCGGCACCCGGTTCTACCCGTACGACTCCGAGGACGAGGCGCTCGTCGACGTCTTGGCCCTCTCCAAGGGCATGGCCTACAAGGCCGCCCTCGCCGGACTCGATCTCGGCGGCGGCAAGGCCGTCATCATCGGCGACCCGCAACGCGACAAGTCCGAGGCGCTGCTGCGTGCCTACGGCCGCTTCGTGCAGTCCCTCGGCGGCCGCTACCTCACCGCCTGCGACGTCGGCACCTACTCCGAGGACATGGACATCATCGCCCGCGAGTGTGACTTCGTGACCGGTCGTACGGTCGCCCATGGCGGCGCCGGCGACTCGTCGGTGCTCACGGCGTTCGGTGTTTTCCAGGGCATGCGCGCCGCGGCAGAGCACGTCTGGGGCGCCCCGACCGTACGCGATCGCCGTGTCGGCGTCGCCGGCGTCGGCAAGGTCGGCCATCACCTCGTGCAGCACCTGATCGAGGACGGCGCCTCGGTCGTCGTGACCGACGTCAACCGGGCAGCAGTCGACGCGATTCGGGCCCGCTACCCCGACGTCGACATGGCCGACAGCGTTGACGAGCTCGTTCGGCTCCCGATCGACATCTACGCGCCGTGCGCCCTGGGTGGCGCACTCGACGACGAGGTAACCGACGTCCTGCAGGCCCGGGTGATCTGCGGCGGCGCCAACAACCAGCTCGCCCACGAGGGCATCGAGAAGGTGCTCGCGGACCGCGGCATCGTCTACGCGCCGGACTACTGCGTCAACTCCGGCGGACTCATCCAGGTCGCCGACGAGCTCGAGGGCTTCACGTTCGAGCGGGCCAAGGCGCGTGCGACCAAGATCTACGACGTGACCCGTGAGGTGCTGCAGCACGCCGCCCAGGACGGTGTCCCGCCCTCGGTCGCAGCCGATCGCTGGGCCGAGCGACGCATGACCGAGGTCGGCCGACTGCGGTCGGTCTGGATGCCGCGGCGATAGGCGCAGGACGAACCCGGTGGCCGGCTCCTAGGGAGACAAGCGCTGAGAGTCGACGAAGGCGGACTCTCTAGCGGGCCGGCGACTCGGAGTCGTCGTAGTCGGAGTAGCGAGCCACGAGGTCGGCTTGCTCGGCCTCGTCACGCTCATCCGACGGCTTCGACGTGTTGTCCTCGCCGTGCAGCTCACGCTGCAGCTCGTCGAAGTCCGTCTCGAACGTCCGGTACTTCAACTCACGAGCGACCTTCGTCTGCTTAGCCTTAGCTCGGCCGCGGCCCATGGGGACGACCCCCTCGCACAGGTAGAACCGGGTGGCCCGTGACGGACCCCCGGTCGTGTCAGTCACTTTGTCGTGGGACCAACGGTACCTGCCTCTTACCGGTTAGCGCACATCGATACCCCAGATTTTCGCTCGTCGCGTACGGGCCGTCGGCGGCGATCTCGCGACCGTGTCGGTTTGTCCCGCTCGTACCGCCGGACCGCGTCCGCGATGTCAGGAGTGGCTGCCGACCAGTGCGACCGTTCCGCCCGGTTTGTCCATGACCTCGCCGCAGACCCACGCGTCGATCTCGTCGTCCCGCAGGGTCAGCAGCAGCGAGTCGACGGTGTCCGGCGCGGCGACGGCGACCATGCCGACGCCGAGGTTGAAGGTCCGTTCGAGGTCGTCGACGGAGACGTCGCCGAGCCGCCCGATCAGGTCGAACACCGGCTGCGGCTGCCAGGTCGACCGGTCGATCGTGACCGAGACCGACGGCGGCACGACCCGGGCCAGGTTGGCCGCCAGCCCACCGCCGGTGACATGGGCGTACGCGTGGACGACACCGTCGTGGGCCGCGGCCAGACATGCTTTCGCGTAGAGCCGGGTGGGCTCGAGGAGCTCCTCACCGAGCGTCCGGCCAAGCTCGGGTACGTCGCGGTCGAGCCGCCAGACTGCCCGCTCGAAGAAGACGTGACGCGCGAGGGAGTAGCCGTTGGCGTGCAGCCCGGTCGACCCCATCGCGACGACCAGGTCGCCGGCCTGGACCCGGTCCGGACCGAGCGCGTCGGCGGCCTCGACGACACCGGTGGTCGATCCGGCCAGGTCGTACTCATGCGGCTCGAGCAGTCCCGGGTGCTCGGCCGTCTCGCCGCCGAGCAACGCGCATCCGACGTCGGCACACGCCTGCGCGATCCCGCTGACGATGGCGGCGATCCGCTCGGGGACGACCTGACCGCAGGCAATGTAGTCGGTGAGGAACAGCGGCTCGGCCCCGACGACGACCAGATCGTCGACGAGCATCCCGACCAGGTCGAAGCCGATCGTGTCGTGGCGGTCGAGGGCCTGTGCGATCGCGACCTTGGTGCCGACGCCGTCGGCGGACGTTGCGAGTAGCGGCCGGTCGTACGACTTCAGCGACGTGACGTCGAACAGCCCGGCGAAGCCGCCAATGCCGCCGACGACCTCCGGCCGGCTGGCCTTCTCGACCCAGGTCCGCATCAGCTCGACGGCTCGGTCGCCGGCCTCGATGGACACGCCGGCCGCCGCGTAGCTCGCGCCGGGCCCGGTGTCCGGGGTCATGTGACGACCAGGGGCATGGCGACCTCGAGGACGTCCTTGCCGAGCTGGCTCTCCTGCGGGAGTGGCACGGGGTAGACCCCGTCGAAGCAGGCGTGACATAGCCGGTCGGCCGGCTGCTTCGTGGCGGCCACCAGCTCGTCGAGCGAGACGTAGCCGAGCGAGTCGGCGCCGATCGAGCGGCAGATCTCGTTGACCGACGCATCGGCGGCCAGCAGCTCCTCGCGGGTGGCGAAGTCGATGCCGTAGAAGCACGGCCACTTGATCGGCGGCGACGAGATCCGGATGTGGACCTCGGCGGCACCCGCGTCGCGCAACATCCGCACCAGCGCCCGCTGGGTCGTACCGCGCACGATGGTGTCGTCGACGACCACGAGCCGCTTGCCCTCGATGACGTCGCGCAGCGGATTGAGCTTGAGCTTGATGCCGAGCTCGCGGATCGTCTGACTGGGTTCGATGAACGTACGGCCGACGTAGGAGTTCTTGACGAAGCCCTGACCGTACGGGATGCCGCTCTCCTCGGCGTACCCGATCGCGGCCGGTGTGCCCGACTCCGGCACCGGGATCACCAGGTCGGCCTCGACGGGATGCTGGCGGGCCAGCCGGCGGCCGATGTCGACCCGGACCGAGTGCACCCGTTGGTCGCTGATCCGGGTGTCCGGCCGGGCCAGATAGACGAACTCGAACAGGCAGCCCTTCGGCTTCGCCTCGGCGAACTCGCGGCTCCGCAGCCCGTGCTCGTCGATCGCGATCAGCTCGCCGGGCGCGACCTCGCGTACGTACTCGCCGCCGACGATGTCGAGCGCAGCCGTCTCGCTCGCGACCAGCCAGCCATCGCCGAGTCGGCCGAGGACGAGTGGGTGGATGCCCTGGGGGTCGCGGGCGGCGTAGAGGGTGCCCTGGTCCATGAAGACCAGGCAGAACGCGCCACGCAGCTGGCGAAGCACCTCGACGGCGGCGTCCTCGAGACTCCGATCGGTGTAGGACGCCATCATCGCGGTCATGACGCCGGTGTCGGTCGTCACCGCATCGTGCGGCCGCTGACCGAACGAAAGCTGTCCCGACTCGGCGGCCCGCCGCTCGGCGAGCTCGGCCAGCTCATACGTGTTCGTCAGGTTGCCGTTGTGGGCCAGCGCGATCGAGCCGGTCGACGTGGGCCGGAAGGTCGGTTGGGCGTTCTCCCACACACTGGCGCCGGTCGTCGAGTAGCGGGTGTGGCCGATCGCGAGATGACCCTGCAGCGACTCCAGCGCCGGCTCGTCGAAGACCTGGGACACCAGGCCCATGTCCTTGTAGACCAGGATCTGCTCGCCGTTGCTGACCGCGATGCCCGCCGATTCCTGGCCGCGATGCTGCAGCGCATAGATGCCGAAGTAGGAGAGCTTGCCGACCTCTTCGCCGGGCGCCCAGACGCCGAAGACGCCACAAGCATCCCTGGCGATGTCGTCGTGCGGGTGGTCACCGAGCCGACCATCTACGCGAACCACTAGCTCAGTGTACGGGTCGGCCGACCCGATCCAGCGGCATGCCGTGGCGTGGCACCGCGGCCCCGAAGTTGGCGTGCGATGCAGGTTTCGTCCTCCGATTTCCTGAATCTCACGCCAACTTTCGCCTGGCGCCGCCCGTCAGAGCTCGGCGAGCCGCTGCAGCAGCAATGCCTCCGCGACGCAGGCCCGCTCGAACTCGGCCAGGTGCAGTCCCTCGTTCGGTCCGTGGGCGCGGGTGTCGGGGTCCTCGACGCCGGTGACCAGGATCGACGCCTTCGGATACGTCTCCGCGAACTCCGCGATGAACGGGATCGAGCCCCCGACGCCGACGTCGACCGGCTCGACACCGTCCCAGGCGTCCTTGAAGGCCGACCGGGCCGCGTCGTACGCCGGGCCGTTGGCATCGATCGCGAACGGCTGGCCGAGCTTGTCCGGCGTCACCTTCACCTGGGCGCCCCACGGGACGTGCTCCTCGAGGTGGCGACACAGCTTCTGTTGCGCGTCGAGCGCGTCCTCGCCCGGCGCAACGCGGAGACTGATCTTCGCCCGTGCCACCGGCGCCAGGGTGTTCGACGCGTCGGCGACCGCGGGAGCGTCGATGGCCAGCACCGTCACGGACGGACGGGTCCACAGTCGCTCGACCAGGGAGCCCTCACCGACCAGCTCCACCCCGTCGACGGCGCTGGCCTCGGCCCGCAACCGGTCCTCCGGGTAGTCGAGATCGGCGGCCGGGCCGCGTACCAGGCCCTCGATCGCGACCTCACCGTTGTCGTCGTGCAGGCTGGCGAGGGTCCGGATCAGCACCATCAGCGCGTCGGGGAAGGCGCCACCGAACATGCCCTGGTGTACGGCGTGCTCGAGGGTACGAACCTCGATGTACGCCTCGGCGATGCCGCGAAGCGACGTGGTCAGCGCTGGGACGCCGATGTCCCAGTTGCCGGAGTCGGCGATCACGATGACATCGGCCGCCAGCAGGTCCCGGTGCTCCTTCAGGATCGCCGACAGCGAGTCCGAGCCCTCCTCTTCCTCTCCCTCGGCGAACACCGTGACGCCCACCGGGGGCGCACTGCCGTGGGCCAGGAACGCCGCGAGGTGAGCCGCGATGCCGGCCTTGTCGTCGGCGGCACCACGGCCGTACAACCGGTCGCCGCGCTGGGTGGGCTCGAAGGGGTCGGACTCCCACTCGTCGAGGTTGCCGGCCGGCTGGACGTCGTGATGGGCGTAGAGCAGCACGGTCGGCGCACCCTCGGGAGCCGGGTAGCGAGCGATCACGGCCGGTGCTCCGCCCTCGGACACGATCCGCACGTCGGGGAAGCCGGCGTCGGTCAGCAGCCCGGCCACCGCCTCGGCACTGCGCTGGACGTCCCCGGCCCGCTCGGGATCGGCCGAGACCGACGGGATGCGGACCAGGTCTTCGAGATCGCCTCGGACACGAGGCATGACGGCACGGACGGATGCGACGAGATCAGGGCTCATGGGCCGAGGCTAATCGCTCGTCACCGGCAGCCACGACGAGAGGTCGGATCGCTCCCCGGACGCACGCACCCGTCCGGCGTCGACGGCGTCGGCCCATGCGAGCTCGCCGGTGGCCAGCGCGATCCAGGTGTCGGCATCGGTCTCGACGACGGCCGGCGGAGTTCCGCGAGTGTGGCGTACGCCGGGTATGCACTGCACGGCGGCATACGGCGGCACCCGTACCTCGACGCTGTTGCCCGGAGCCTGCTCGGCCAGGACCGCCAGCAGATGCTTCGTCATCGCCTTCACATCGGCCGGCGTGGAGGCGTCGCGGAGCCGCTGCCGGACCGCGACGTACTCCTCCGGAGCGAGACGACGAACCCTGGCCGGCACCGACCCGTCACTGATCCATCGCGGCCGGGATGGTCGCCGTCCACGCCGCACGCAACTCAGCGAGCGACACCGTGAACTGACCCGACACCTCGAGCGCCGCGGCCGGGCCCGCCTCGTGGACAGTGCCGATCCGGGCATGCGGCAGACCCTTCGCCGTGCACAGCTCCTCGAACCGACCCTGCGCCGCCAGATCCACCGCCACGATCGCCCGGCCGGCCGACTCGCTGAACAGCTCGACGAACGCGTCGCCCGGCAGGTCGACCCGGGCGCCGTGGCCGTGACGCAGGCACGACTCGACCAGCGCCTGACCGAGCCCGCCCTCGGACAGATCGTGCGCGGCCGACACCAGACCGGTCCACGCGGCCGTCCCCATCACCTCGGCCAGCAGTTGCTCGGCCGCCAGGTCGACCGCCGGTGGCATGCCGCCGAGATGGTGATGCCGCACGTACGCCCACTCCGAGCCGGACAGCTCGGGTCGGGTCGTACCCAGCAGGTAGATCGCGTCGCCGATGGACCGGAAGCCCATCGGGATCCGGGTCGCGACGCCGTCGAGCACGCCGAGCACGCCGACGATCGGGGTCGGCAGGATCGCGGTGTCGCCGGTCTGGTTGTAGAACGAGACATTGCCGCCGGTCACCGGGATACCGAGCAGCCGACATCCCTCGGCCAGTCCCGCGGTCGCCTGCGCGAACTGCCACATCACCGCGGGATCCTCCGGCGATCCGAAGTTGAGGCAGTCGGTCACCGCGACCGGCCGGGCACCGGTGACGGCGACGTTGCGATAGGCCTCGGCCAGCGCCAGCTGGGTGCCGGTGTACGGGTCGAGCGCCACGAACCGGGCGTTGCCGTCGGTCGCGACCGCGATGCCGAGGCCACCGTACGGCGGATACGGCGGGTCCTCCCCCTCGATGAACAGCGCCTCGTCGATCCGGATCACGCCGGCGTCCTCGGGTTGGGCCAGCGCCGTGTTGCCGCGCACGTAGCGGTCGTACTGGTCGGTGATCCAGGACTTGTCGCACAGGTTCGGCGACGCGACCAGGCGCAGGACGGTCTCGCGGAGCTCCTCCGCGGAGGTGGGCCGGGGCAGTCGCTCGGCGCGGTCGGCCTGGAGGATGTCCTGCCAGCTCGGCCGCTCGAG
>DATFRX010000467.1:0-5391 GCA_035262905.1 Nocardioidaceae bacterium | reverse complement strand
GATCCGGGCCACCAGCTGATGCACGTTGAGGTTGCTGGTGTCGATGAGCACGTCCGCGTCCCCCCGCAGGTCGGCCAGTGCTTCGCGCTCCTCGACGATGCCGTCGAGCAGCCGGCGACCGCGCTGCAGCGGATGTGGCCGGCGCGCGGCATCCTGACGCCGGACGAGTGCGTCGTCGGACGCCTCCAGGAACAGGATGGACGGCCGCAGACCAGCTTCACGCAGTCGGTCGAGGGCCCCGTCGAGCTCGCCGAAGAACCCACCGGCACGGGCATCGACCACGACCGCGAGCCGGGTCTCGCCGCCGCCCTCGGCACCAACCAGCTCGATGACCGAGCCGATCAGCTGCGGCGGCAGGTTGTCGACGACGAACCAGCCGAGGTCCTCCAACGCCTTGGCCGCAGTGCTCCGACCGGCGCCGGTCATCCCGGTCACGAGCACGAGGTCCTGCACGAGCTTGCTGGCCTCCGGCTCACTCACCGCTGCTCCTCACCGCCCGAGTCGGAATCCTCGTCGAGCAACTCGCCAGTCGCGGTGTTGACCGCCGGCGTGGTCTGGCGATCCGACGTCCGCTTGGCATCGGGTGCCGCCAAGGCGTCGACAACTGCCTGCGCGAGTCGTGGTCCGAAGCCCGGCACCTCGACGACGTCCTCGACGCTAGCGGCTCGCAGCCGTTTGAGGGAGCCGAATCGCTTGAGGAGTGCCTTGCGCCGGGTCTGACCGAGGCCGGGCACGTCGTCGAGCGCGCTTCGGGTCATCGACTTGGAGCGCCGGCCGCGATGGTGAGTGATCGCGAAGCGGTGCGCCTCGTCGCGTACTCGCTGCAGGAGATAGAGACCCTCGCTGGTACGCGGCAGGATCACCGGGTCCTCCTCGTCGGGGAGCCAGACCTCCTCCAGCCGCTTGGCCAGTCCGCAGACCGGGATGTCAACCAGTCCCAGCGCCGCCAGAGCCTGCTCGGCCGCGGCGACCTGCGGACGTCCGCCGTCGACGACGACGAGACCCGGGCGGTACGCGAACTTCCGCGGCCGACCAGTCTCGGGATTGACCAGTCCGGACGCGTCTGCCGACGCCTCGGCGGTCAGTGCTGCCTGGTCCTCGATCATCCGGCGGAACCGCCGCGTGATCGTCTCCTCCATCGCCGCCACGTCGTTCTGGCCGTCGACACCGCGGATCGTGAACCGGCGGTAGTCGCTCTTGCGGGGCAGGCCGTCCTCGAACACGACCATCGAGGCCACCACCTCGGTACCCTGCAGGTTCGACACGTCGAAGCACTCGATCCGCAACGGCGCCTCGTCCAGCCCGAGGGCACGCTGGATCTCCTCGAGGGCACGACTGCGCGTAGTGAGATCGCTGGCCCGCCTGGTCTTGTGGGTAGCCAACGACTGCGTCGCGTTGCGCTCGACCGTCTCGAGCAACGACCGCTTGTCGCCTCGCCGCGGCACTCGCAGCTGGACCCGGGAACCGCGTCGCTGGCACAGCCACTCCGTCAGAGCGTCGGCGTCGTCGGGCAACACGGGCACCAGCACCTCGCGCGGAATCGCCTCGTCGGCCTCACCGTCGTAGAGCTTCAGCAGCGCCCGCTCGACTAGGTCACCGGTGCCGGCGTCGTCGGTCTTGTCGGCGACCCAGCCGCGCTGCCCGCGAATCCGACCGCCACGCACCGAGAAGATCTGCACCGCGACCTCGAGCGGATCCTCCGCGAGGGCGAGGACATCGGCGTCAGTGCCGTCGCCGAACACCACGGCGTTCTTCTCCATCGCCCGGTTGAGTGCCCCGATGTCGTCGCGGAGCCGGGCCGCCCGTTCGTACTCGAGATCGGCGGCCGCGGCCTGCATCTGCTTCTCCAGCCGCTTGACGTACGTGGTCGTCTGCCCGGCGAGGAAGTCGCAGAAGTCCTCGGCGATCTGACGGTGCTCCTCGGAGCTGATCCGGTCGACGCACGGCGCGCTGCACTTGTCGATGTAGCCGAGCAGGCAGGGCCGGCCCATCTGCGACGAGCGCTTGAAGACGCCGTCGGAGCACGACCGCATCGGGAACACCCGCAGCAGCAGATCGACCGTCTCGCGGATCGCCCAGGCATGGCTGTAGGGGCCGAAGTAACGCACTCCCCTTCGCTTGGACCCACGCCCGACCATGACCCGCGGGAACTCCTCGTTGAGGGTCACGGCCAGCCAGGGATAGGACTTGTCGTCGCGATATTTCACGTTGAAGCGCGGGTCGTACTCCTTGATCCAGGAGTACTCCAGTTGCAGCGCCTCGACCTCGTTGCTGACGACGGTCCAGTCGACGCCGGCCGCAGTCGTCACCATCGTCTGGGTGCGCGGGTGCAGATGCGCCAAGTCCTGGAAGTACGACGACAGCCGGGCCCGCAACGACTTGGCCTTGCCGACGTAGATGACCCGGCCGTGCTCGTCGCGGAAGCGGTAGACGCCCGGAGCGTCGGGGATCGTCCCCGACGCCGGGCGGTAGGTCGCGGGATCGGCCACATGTCCACCCTAGGCGGCGAGTCCGACGTCTCGGACGCCTGGCGAGTCCTCCACAGCCGTCCGCAATGTCCGGGCAGTCAGCGGCCGACACAGGACGTTCGACACTTGATTTCATTGTCGAGCGGGCTAGTCTACTTTTCATGCCCGCGCGTACGAAGGTTCCTGGAGGCGCCGCGACCCGCTCGGGCACGGTGCCGACCGACCTGTACGGGCTGCCGCTGACCACCTCGCACCCGGCAGCGGAGGCGTACAACCGGGGCGTCCGCGCGATCCTCACCATCCAGCAGGGCTCGGTCAACGCGCTCGCGGAGTCGATCGTCCACGATCCGACCTTCGCGCTCGGCCACGCGGCGCTGGCGCTGCTCGGCCACGAGCAGAACGCCCGGGTCGACATGGCGTCCCGAATGGCCGCCGCCCGCCGGCACGCCGCTCGGAGCACCGATCGCGAGCGCAGCCACGTCCACGCCGTCCTCCATCACATCGAAGGCGACCACAGCGCGCTGATCGAGCACCTGCGGCAGTATCCGCGCGACGCGCTGCTGCTCACGACGGCGGTCCCGACCATCGCGTTCGCCGGCGTCACGACCGTGCCGGAGGAGGCCTGGGCGATCGTCGAGGGCTGCGCTCCGGCGTACGGCTCGGACTGGTGGTTCGCCGGACTGCTCGCCTTCATCCGCCAGGAGCAGGGCCGGTTCGACGAGGCGTACGAGATCGCCTGCCGGTCGATGTCGGAGGAGCCGGCCGCCGGTCACTCGGTCCACGCCCGCACCCATGTGCACTACGAGACCGGCGACCACAACGCCGGACTGATCTGGCTCGACGACTGGATCGGCAGCACCGGTCCAGGCTCGATCCAGCTGGCGCACTTCTCCTGGCATGCCGCACTGCACGAGCTCGCCACCTGCGACCTGGATGCGGTGCGACGGCGGTGGAACGATCAGCTGTCGCCGCCGGGCGTCTTCGGCAGCCGGGCGCTGGTCGACTCCGCGTCGCTGCTGTGGCGCTGGGCGTTGACGCCGGGCGCGTCCGGAGTTCCGGAGGCGGCGGCCGTCCTGGAAACGGTGGCCGACGACGAGATCGACCGGCCGGCCACCGGCTTCATGGCGATGCACTCAGCGATCGCGCTGTGCGCCGCCGGCGACCCCGACCGGCTCCGCGGGCTGCATCGCTGGTGCGTCCGCAGCAGCGACCGGACCGTCTCCGATGTGGCTGCACCGCTTGCCGCATGCCTGCTGCTCCTCACCCAGCAGCACCAGGCCGCCGCCGCGGACGGACTGGGCCGGTTGAGCGGACGGCTGTGGCGGCTCGGCGGCAGCGACGCGCAACGCGAGATCGTCGAGGACACCCGGATCGCCGCACTGCTCGCCTCCGGCCGATGCCTTGAGGCCCAGCGACTGCTCGACGACCGGATCGACCGCCGGCCGTCACCTCGTGACGAGCGCTGGCGCCAGCAGGCCGTCGGCTAGCTCGATCGTCTCCAGCGTCACTCGCGGTCCGAGTGAGACTTGGGAATCGACAATGCGGGGCTCAGGACCCCGACAATGTCGATTCTCCGGCCGCCGGCTCGCGAGCTCCGTCAGCCGCGCAGGAATCGGCGCGCGGTGACTCGGTAGGCCGACCCGACCGGCGAGTGGCGCAGGGTGACTCGCTTTAGCCGGCTTAGCGGGGCGTCGTGCGCCACTCGCGGTCCGAGGCTGAGCAGGCCGTCAGCCGAGGACGACGTCCTTGCCCTTGACGCTGATGTCCTTCGGAGCCAGCGGTGCCGGTGCGGGCCCGGTGACGACCGAGCCGTCCTCGATGGAGTACTGACTGCCGTGGCACGGGCAGTTGATGGTGCCGCCGGACACGTCGCCGACGGTGCATCCCGCATGGGTGCAGATCGCGGTGAACCCGAGGAAGTCGCCGCCGGTCGGCTGGGTGACGACGACCTGCTGGTCGGCGTAGACCGTGCCGCCGCCGACCGGGACGTCGGACGTCGGTCCGAGAACCTCGCCGCCTCCGCCCCCGCCGCCGTTGCCTCCGCCCCCGTTGTCCGGCTCGCTGCTCCCCGTGTTGTCCGGCTCATTGCCTCCGCCGCCGGCCGTGTCGGTACTGCCGCTATCGGAGCCGCACGCGGCCAGGGCAGCGAGGCTGATACCGCCGACGGCGACGCCGCGTAGCACCGAGCGTCGTGCCAACCTGCCGTCGTCAGAATCCGCTTCGCTGACCTTGACCCGAGTGTCGAACATGCTGCTCCTCTCATCGTGGCGGGGCACAAGCGCCACCCCTTGCCCCTACTACGCCCCACGATGGCGAACGGATTGCTGCAGGTCAGATTAGTCTCAGCGGGTCGACGCCGCTCGCTTGGCCGGTTTCTTGGTTGCCCGCTTGGCGGCTCGCTTGGCAGTGGCCTGCTTCGCCGGACGCTTCTTCGCCGTTCGAGTACGCCGCTTGGCCGGTGTGACGGCGCGGCCCTCCAGGATCGGTCGCAGGAAGTCGCCGGTGTAGCTCGTCTCGTGCTCGGCGATCTGCTCCGGGGTGCCCTCGGCGATGATCTCGCCGCCCCGCGAGCCGCCCTCGGGACCCATGTCGAGGATCCAGTCGGCCGTCTTGATGACGTCGAGGTTGTGCTCGATCACGATCACCGTGTTGCCCTGGTCGACGAGCTTGCCGAGCACGCCGAGCAGCTTGCGGATGTCCTCGAAATGCAGTCCGGTGGTCGGCTCGTCTAGGACGTAGAGCGTCTGGCCGGTCGACCGCTTGCGCAGCTCTGAAGCCAGCTTGACCCGCTGCGCCTCACCGCCCGACAGGGTCGGCGCCGGCTGCCCGAGGCGTACATAGCCCAGCCCCACGTCGAGCAGCGTCGTCATGTGCCGTGAGATCGCCGGGATCGCCTCGAAGAAGTCGACTGCCTCCTCGATCG
>DATFRX010000466.1:0-2067 GCA_035262905.1 Nocardioidaceae bacterium | reverse complement strand
GAGTCGCCCGTCGCGAGACGAGCTGTGCGAGGAGCGCTGGGACTGGTGGCGGCGGGGACCGTCATCGTGACCCTGGCGCCACCCGCAGCTGCGCAGGGCTACACCTTCGTCAAGGTGGCCGACAGTGCCGACGACGGGTTCGACCCGATCGGCTTCGGGTGTCCGGCGATCAACAGCGGTGGTGACATCGGATTCAAGGCCGACCGAATCGACCCGGCCGCGCCGCGGCTGATTCGCGGTGTCTATCGGGCCAACGCCGCGGGCCTCGAGCGACTGACCACGATCGCGGAGTTCGGCGGTTCGTTCGACTTCGTCGACGAGAACACGTCGATCAGCGACACCGGCCAGATCGCGTTCGCGGTGCGACAGGACACCCGCAAGGGCGGCCAGACGAGCAGCATCATCCGCGCCGGGAGCACCGACCGGAAGGACACGACGGTCCTCGCCGAAGCGTCCACGACCGGGGGGCTGTTCCCCGACACCAAGAAGTTCAACCGGATCGGCTTCCAGCCCTCGGTCAACGACAGCGACGTCGTCGCGTTGAAGGCGGAGACCGACACCGTCGACACCTTCGACTTCGCCGACGGACTGTTCTCCGGAGCGACGAAGAAGTTGACGACGCGCTACCTGTCGACCGGCACGCAGTTCTCGGAGTTCGGCACGTTCTCCCGGCCGGCGATCAACAACGCCGGTGACATCGCCTTCGAGGCATGGACCGACCCGGACGCGGTGCCGGGGATCTTCGTGAGTACCGGAAGCGGCTTCACGACGATCGCGGCGCCCGACCCGAACGTCAATCCCGGGGCACCGAGCTTCAACGACGCCGGCACCGTGGTGTTCCACCGGATCTTCAACGACCGGGCCGGCGAGGAACTGGTCTCCGGCAACGGCGGTCCGCTCACGGTGATCGCCGATACCGACGGTCCGTTCGCGTCACTTGGGACTCCGGCGTTGAACAACGACGGCGACGTCGCGTTCGTTGCTGACCTCGACAGCGGCGGGTCCGGCGTCTTCCTCGGCCCCGATCCGGTTGCCGACAAGGTGATCGCGACCGGAGACGTGCTCGACGGGTCGCCGGTGGCCGGTGTGGTGCTCTGCCAGGAGGGCCTCAACGACTCCGGTGAGCTGGCCATCCAGGTGCGGTTCGGCGATCCGTTCACGCCTGACCGGACGGCGATCTACCGGGCTACCCCGACTCCGTAGCCGTCAGTCGATCGTTCGCTTGGCGATGCCGATGGTCAGCTTCTGCAGGCTGTTCTCGAGGTTCCAGCGGCCCTGTTGGTAGGCGTGATTGCTGGTCCAGAACACGAAGACGTCCGAGTCGGGGAGCCGGGCGACCATGCTGAGCGACCATCCGTTGCCGCCGTCGTGCCAGACGATCTTGCCGTACGGGGCTTGGTGCGCGACGACCCAGCCGTAGCCGTAGAAGGTGGAAGCGTGCGGCCCCTCGCGCACGTAGGGCGTGAAGAGCTTCGCCTTCGCGGCTCGGCTGAGCACCTCGTCGCCACGCAGTGCGAGGTTCCAGCGGAACATGTCCGGTGCGGTGGTCAGGATGCCGCCGTTGCCGCGCAGGTTCCAGTACGGCCCGTCGGCGGCCCACGGATGGTCGTACGGTCGCCCGTGCGATCGGCCGTGGCGGTCGTACTCGACGGCGACGCGCTGCGGGTTCCAGTCGGGCTGCAGGTAGCCGGTCTGGGTCATTCCGGCCGGCTCGAGTAGGTGCGAGGCCAGGAACTCCTCGTAGCCCATGCCGGAGACCTTCTCGATGATCGCGGCCAGCACGCTGTAGCCCAGGTTGGAGTATCGGTACCTGGTGCCCGGCGGCGACTGGAGTGGCACCGACATCGCGCCGGCCAGCATCTGCTTGCGGGTCAGCGGTTCGTAGTCGCCGCCGAGCACCTCGGGGAGTCCCGACGTGTGGGTGAGGAGCTCGTGAATCGTGATGTCCCGCTTGTCGGGCGGCACCGGCCCGACGTACTCGCGGATCGGATCGCTGACTCGGAGCCGACCCATCATCTCCAGCTTCAGGATCGCAGCGGCGGTGAACTGCTTGGTGATCGACTGGAT
>DATFRX010000465.1:0-8453 GCA_035262905.1 Nocardioidaceae bacterium | reverse complement strand
GTGATCGGTCTCCATGGCCCGACGTTAGAGCGCGGACGTTTCGGTCCGGGCCGAAACGTGTCCGTCGTAGCGTTGGTCGCATGGAAGCCGATACCGCTGCCGTCGCCGCCGTGATCGCCGATCCGACGCGTTCGGTGATGCTCGACGCGCTGATGACCGGCGAGGCGCTGACCGCCGGCGAGCTGGCCCGAGCCGCCTCGATCGCACCAAGCACGGCGAGCGAGCACCTGCGCCGGCTCCGGGAGGTCGGCCTGGTCGACGTCTACAGCGCCGGCCGGCATCGCTACCACCGGCTGGCCGGCGCCGACGTCGCCAACGCGCTCGAGACCCTGGCTCGGATCGCGCCACGACGTACGACAACGGCCAACTCGCTGCGCCGGGTCCGAGCCGATGCCGCGCTGTCGTACGCCCGGACCTGCTACGACCACCTGGCCGGGACCGTCGGAGTGGCGCTGCTGGACGCCCTGGTCGGGGCCGATCGACTGGCCTGGGAGGACAGCTCACTGCGGTTCGGGTCCGACGGCGACGGCTGGCTGACTGCGCTCGACATCGACGCCGACCGGCTCCGGTCGGGACGCCGGCCGGTGCTGCGGCCGTGCATCGACTGGACGACCCGGCGGCCGCACTTGGCCGGAGCGCTCGGCGCGGCGGTGACCGATCATGCGCTGGAGCGCGGCTGGGTGGCTCGCCGGAGGCGAGGGCATCGGGCGCTCCGGGTCACCGCGGAGGGCCGGGACGCCTTCCGCGACCACCTCGGCTGCACCCTCCCACCGCCGCCGACCGCCTGATCGCGGCCACTGGCGGTAGCCAAATCGCGAGACACGCCGGCGTGTCTCGCGATTTGCCTACCCTCAGGGGGCGGTGGGTACGAGTTGGGGCTCAAGGGCGCGGCGTTCGGCGGCGCTGAGCGGGCGGGCGTGGCCGGTGCGGCGGTCGAAGCCGACGGCGATCGCCCGCGACGTCGCGTAGATCCCCGCCTCGTCGCATACGGCCGCCTGCAGCTCGAACGACGACCGCCCGATCCGGGTCACCCAGGTCCGCACCCACACCGGTTCGGTCTGGAACTCCAGCGGCCGCCGGTAGTCCACGTCGACCCGCGCCACGACGAAGCTGCCGAGGTCGGCCGCGTCCTCGGACTCCAGCGCCTCGCGTACGAACTGGATCCGGGCCTCCTGGAAGTACTCCACGTACTTCACGTTGTTGACGTGGCCGTAGGAGTCGATGTCGCTCCAGCGGACCCGGCAGGAGTACGCATGACCCGGAGGTCCGTCGGCCAGCAGCCGCTCGGCCCGGATCGACGGCGCCGGCTCCAACATGGCCGGCTCCGCGTAGCGCTGCAGCGCCACTCGCTCGCGCTCGCCGATCCGGCGCGGGCGATGGCTCGCGAACGAGAAAGGCGCCAGCATCGACGACGCCCGCACGTAGACCTGCCGGTCGCCGTTCGGCCCCTCCGGATCGAGGATCTCGTAGCCGAGCCGGAACGACGCGGCGCGCACCTGCTCGCACCAGCCCTCGACCCGTACTGGCCGATCGCGATAGACCAGCGGCCGCAGGAACTCCAGCTCGTGCCGCACGACGACCACGCCCTCGGCGAGATCGGCCGCCTCCGGACCGGGGGCGTGGATGCGCAGCATGTCGACCCGGAGCTCTTGCAGGTAGTCGACGTAGACGACGTTGTTCACGTGGCCGAGCGAGTCCATGTCGGCCCAGCGCAGCGGGCAGTCGTAGACGTGGCGCACCCGCCGATCCTCCCAGACCCGGCCCGCGACACCGTGGGGCGTCCGTATGCGACACTGCCGTCCGATCCCGACGTATGAGGAGGGGCACCGTGACCCAGCACAGCTCGGACGCTGACGCAGCCCGGCGCATCGCCATCGTGACCGGAGGCGCTCGTGGCATCGGCGCCGCCATCTCCCGCCGGCTCGCCTACGACGGGATGTCGGTGGCGGTGCTGGACCTCGACGAGGCGTCCTGTGCCGACACGGTCAACGGCATCACCGGCGCAGGAGGCACCGCGATCGCGGTCGGCGCGGACGTGTCGCAGTCGGAGCAAGTCCTGGCAGCGGTACGCCGGGTCGCCGACACCATCGGCCCGCCGACCGTACTCGTCAATAACGCCGGCATCATCCGCGACAACCTGCTGTTCAAGATGACCGACGACGACTGGGACGCGGTTATGAGCGTCCACCTGCGCGGCGCCTTCCTGATGAGCCGCGCGGCCCAGGCGCACATGGTGGAAGCCGGCTGGGGACGCATCGTCAACCTGTCGAGCACGTCGGCGCTCGGCAACCGCGGCCAGGTCAACTACGCCGCCGCCAAGGCCGGCATGCAGGGCTTCACCAAGACGCTGGCCATCGAGCTCGGCAGGTTCGGCGTCACCGCCAACGCGGTCGCGCCCGGCACGATCGAGACCGACATGACGGCGGCGACGGCAGCCCGGATCGGCGTCGACTTCAACGACTTCAAGGCGGCCGCGGCCCAGCAGATCCCGGTCGGCCGCGTCGGGCAGCCCGACGACATCGCGCACACGGTGTCGTTCCTCGTCAGCGAGGGCGCCGGCTTCGTGTCGGGTCAGGTGATCTACGTGGCGGGAGGTCCGCGTGACTGACGACGGGACCGGCAGCGGCGGCGGCAAGCGAATCTTCCAGGGCGTCGCCGCTCTGGCGGCCGCCGAGGGCGAGCACCTCGGCCACAGCGGCTGGCGGCAGATCACCCAGGCCCAGATCGACGGGTTCGCCGACGCCACCGGCGATCACCAGTGGATCCACGTCGACGTCGAGCGGGCTGCTGACGGGCCGTTCGGCGGCACCGTCGCGCACGGCTACCTGACCCTGTCGATGGTGCCGACGCTCGGGCAGGAGGTGTTCGGCGTCGAGGGCATCACGATGGCGATCAACTATGGCCTCGAGCGGGTACGGTTCCCCGCGCCGGTGCCTGTTGGGTCCCGCGTACGCGCCGGTATCGAGATCCGCGAGGTCACCGAGACCGCCCAGGGCGTACGCGTCGGCTACCGCTACACGATCGAGCTCGAAGGCTCCGACAAGCCGGCCTGCGTCGCCGAGACCCTCGTCCTCTACATCCCCTGACCCGGTCGCGATGACCGGAGACGACACAGCGCCGCGACTGCGCCACGCCGCCCGCGCCTTGCTGCTTGACCCTGACGAGCGCGTCCTGCTCCTGCGGGCGATGGTGGACAACGAGACCTCGGTCTGGATCGCGCCAGGCGGCGGCATCGAAGCCGGCGAGTCGCCGCTCGACGCGCTCCATCGAGAGCTGATCGAGGAGGTCGGGCTCCGGTTCACCGGCGTGCCGCCGCACGTGTGGCGTCAGCGCCACGTGGATCCCGGCCACATCGAGGGCTATGACGGTGTCGTGAACGACTACTTCCTCGTGCCGACCGAGCACTTCGCGCCACACGGCACGATGACGCCCGAGCAATTGCGGGCCGAGCTCGTGTACGGCCATCGCTGGTGGGCACTCGACGAGATCCGGTCGTACGCCGGGTCCGACCTGTTCGGCCCGCGCCGACTCGGCGAGCTCCTCACCACACTGCTGCGTGACGGCCCGCCCCCGACGCCGATCCCGATCGGGCTCTAGGACAGCCGCTCGAGGACCATCGCCATGCCCTGGCCGCCGCCAACGCACATCGTCTCGAGGCCGAGCTGCTTGTCGTGGTGGGCCAGCGAGTTGATCAGGGTCGAGGTGATCCGGGCGCCGGTCATGCCGAACGGGTGGCCGACCGCTATCGCGCCGCCGTTGACGTTGAGCTTGTCGATGTCGATGCCGAGGTCGCGATAGGACGGGATCACCTGGGCCGCGAACGCTTCGTTGATCTCGACCAGGTCGATGTCGTCGATGGTCATGCCGGCCCGGGCCAGTGCTTGCTGCGACGCGCCCACCGGTCCGAGGCCCATGATCTCCGGCGATAGTGCCGTGACGCCGGTCGAGACGATCCGGGCCAGCGGCGTGATGCCGAGCTCGGCCGCCTTGCTGTCACTCATGACGACCACCGCGGCCGCCCCGTCGTTGAGAGGGCAACAGTTGCCCGCGGTGATCCTGCCGTCGGGACGGAAGACCGGCTTGAGCTCGGCGACCTTCTCGAGAGTGACGCCTGGCCGCGGACCGTCGTCGGCCGCCAGC
The DNA here is from genome assembly GCA_035262905.1 of Nocardioidaceae bacterium. Classification (GTDB taxonomy): domain Bacteria; phylum Actinomycetota; class Actinomycetes; order Propionibacteriales; family Nocardioidaceae; genus DATFRX01. The sequence goes on along the minus strand of DATFRX010000465.1, from coordinate 4,313 downwards.
TGGGTGCCGTCCGGCAGCGTGATCGGGGTGATGTCCTTGGCCCAGAAGCCGTCGGCGATCGCCTTCTCGGCGAGGTTCTGGCTGCGTACGCCGAACTCGTCCTGGTCGGCCCGAGTGACGCCCTTGAGCTGGGCCAGATTCTCGGCTGTCTGGCCCATCGCGAGGTAGATGTCCGGCACGTCGCCACCGGACCGCGGGTCCTCCCAGATCTCCGCGCCGCCCTCGGCCCGTCGCACCGACCGCTCCTCGGCGGCGGCGAAGAGCGGGTTGTGGGTGTCGGGCCAGGTGTCGCTGTTGCCCTTGACGTAGCGGCTCACGGTCTCGACGCCGGCTGAGACGAAGACGTCGCCCTCGCCGGCCTTGATCGCGTGGAACGCCATCCGGGTGGTCTGGAGGCTCGACGAGCAGTAGCGGGTCAGCGTCGTGCCGGGAAGGTGGTCATAGCCGAGCAGCACCGCCACGACGCGCGCCATGTTGAATCCCTGCTCGCCGCCCGGCAGACCGCATCCGAGCATCAGGTCGTCGATCTCGGCCGGGTCCAGCTCTGGGACCTTGTCGAGCGCCGCGCGCACCATCTGGACGGTCAGGTCGTCCGGACGCATCTCGGTGAGCGAGCCCTTTCGAGCCCGTCCGATCGGCGAACGAGCGGTGGCGACGATGACGGCTTCTGGCATGTGTGACCTCTCTACGGACGTGGCCTCACGGTACCTCGGGGCCGCCGTCGGAGAGTGCGTCGTTGCTCACGACGGCGTACTCGAAAGACAACAGCGCCATGCGACGTCAGGGCGTCGCATGGCGCTGAATGCGGGTGGCTCAGGCGTCGGCCGACTCGGCTTCCTTCTGCAGCACGGCCTCGACCTGCAGGTGGATGGTCACCTCGTCGCCGATGACGAACCGGTCGCCGTCGAACGGGATGTTGAAGTCGACGCCGAACTCCTTGCGGCTGATCTTGCCCTTCGCCTCGAAACCGACGCGGGTGCCGCCCCACGGGTCCGGCCCGACGCCGAGGAACTCGAGCTCGAGCTCGATCGGCCCGGTCACGTCCTTGACGGTGAGCTCGCCGGTCACGACGTAGTCGTCGCCGTCGGCACGCAGTCCGGTCGACCGGAAGCGCATCACCGGGTTCTCCTCGACCTCGAAGAAGTCGCTCGAGCGGAGGTGGTCGTCACGCTGCGGCGTACCGGTGTTCACCGAGTCGAGCTCGATCGTGGCGGAGGCGCCCGACTCGAGGGGGTTCTCGGAGATCACGATCTCGCCCTCGAACTTCTCGAACTTGCCCCGGACCTTGCTCACGAGGTGCCGTACGGTGAAACCGATGTCGGTGTGCGAGGGGTCGATGGCCCAGGTGCCTGGCACCAGGCCCTCAAGCTGCGTCATGGTCTAGCTCCTTGTTGGTTGAGTGTTCAACTAACACATCTCAACGCTGACACACATTGATTTAATCCTCAACTAGCTGGCAGGTAGAATCTCATCATGACCAGTCAGATTTCGACACGCTCGGCCCCGACGGCCGACGTGGACGACTGCTTCCCCGGGGAGGCAGGCACGAACTGGCTGGATGCTGACCAGCAACGCGCCTGGCGCTCCTACATCATCGGCACCACCCGGCTGCTCGAGCGCCTCGACCGCGAGCTCCGCGAGGCCCATGGCATCTCGCTCCCGGAGTACGAAGTGCTCGTTCGCCTGTCCGAGGCGGACAATCGCAGCCTCCGGATGGCCGAGCTCGCCTCGTCGATGTCGCACTCGCGCAGCCGCACCACGCACACGATCGCCCGGATGGAGGCCGCTGGGCTGGTCGAGCGGTTCAGCTGCGACCAGGACGGCCGCGGCCGGTGGGCGACGCTCAGCGACAAGGGCTGGACGCTGCTAGTCGAGGCCGCCCACACCCACGTCCGCGGGGTTCGTGAGCACCTTGTGGATCTGCTCACACCGACGCAGTTCGAGACTCTTGGCGACGCCTTCGATCAGATCGGCGCCCATCTCGAGGAGCGGCCGGCCTGACCGGTCCACTCGCGCGGGGAAGGGGCGTCGTCAGCCGCGTACGAGTGCGTCGACCGCGCTGGTGCTCAGCACCTGGGTCAGCACCAGGTTCGCCGCGCCGACCACACCGGTCAGCTCGCCGTTCGTGGTCGGGAGCACCCGCAGGTCACGTGACGCGAGCGTGACCGCCCCGCCGTAGACGCTCTCCCGGATCCCGGCGAGCAGCGGCTCGAACGCGGCGGCCATGTCGCCACCGATGACCAGCGCCTGCGGGTTGAGCAGGTTGATCACGCTGGCCAGGATCTCCCCCACCTGGCGGCCCGACTCCCGGATCAGCGAGGTCGCGATCCCGTCGCCGTCGAGGGCCCGGGCGACCGCGTCGCGGACGTGGTTGACCCGGCGCCCGCGGTCTCGCATCGCCTTGACCAGCGCCCACCCCGACGCGTACGCCTCCAGACAGTCCATCGAGCCGCACCGGCACATCCGGCCCTCGGGCCGTGCGACCCGGGTGTGGCCGATCTCGCCGGCGACGCCGCCGAAGCCGCGATGCAGCCGGTGGTCCAGGACGATGCCGGCTCCGATGCCGGTCGAGACCTTGACCAGGACCAGGTCGCGATACTCGCGGAGCAGTCCGTCACGCTCGGCGAGCGCCATCGCGTTGCAGTCGCGCTCGAGGAACACCGGCACGTCGAATCCCTTGCGCAGCGGCGGCGCCACCGGCTCGCCGTCCCAGCCGACCAGCTCCGGTGCGCTCAGCGCCATCTGGCGTTCGAGGTCGACGACACCGGGGATGCTGACGCCGATGCCGCGGATCTGGATGTCGGGGAGTTCGGCCTGCGTCCGCAGCTCTTTGAACATCGCCCGGACCCGGGGCAGCACCACCTGCGGTCCGGCATCCACGTCCTGGTCCTCGGTGCGCAGGGCGAGCAACTGCCCGGCCAGATCGCACAGACCCACCTGGAGCCGGCTGCGTCCGATCGCGGCCGCGAACACGGCGCCGGCCTCAGGGTTGAACGACAGCCGGGTCGGCGGCCGACCGCCTGTGCTTGCCGAGTCGCCGGTCTCGATCACGAGTCCAGCGTCGAACAGACCGGCCAGCCGGGCCGACACGGCGGTCCGGGACAGCCCGGTCGCGCGGGCCAGCTCGCTACGGGAGTTCGCCTCGCCGGTACGGATCAGCCGCAGCATCTCCCCCGGTCCGGGGAGCTCGTGGGCGTAGACACGGATCGACATCAGACCGCATCATCGCAGGTGGTCCGCCGACCGCATCGGACCCACGGCATCGCTGACGTCGCCCGGCAGGTCGAGAAGTCAGTCGCGGGTCAGCCGGCGGTAGGTGACCCGGTGCGGCCGGGCGGCCTCGGCACCGAGCCGCTCCACCTTGTTGGCCTCGTAGTCGGCGAAGTTGCCTTCGTACCAGAACCAGCGCGCCGGATCCTCGTCAGTGCCCTCCCAGGCCAGGATGTGGGTCGCGATCCGGTCGAGGAACCACCGGTCGTGGGAGACGACGACGGCGCAGCCGGGGAACTCCAGCAGCGCGTCCTCGAGCGACTGGAGGGTCTCGACGTCGAGGTCGTTGGTCGGCTCGTCGAGCAGCAGCAGGTTGCCGCCCATCTTGAGGGTCAGGGCCAGATTGAGCCGGTTGCGCTCGCCGCCGGACAGTACGCCGACCGGCTTCTGCTGATCGGAGCCCTTGAAGCCGAACGACGCGACGTAGGCCCGGCTCGGCATCTCGAAGTTGGCCACCTTGATGTGGTCGAGCCCGTCGGACACGAGCTGCCAGACGGTCCGCTTCGCATCCAGCCGCCCCCGGCTCTGGTCGACGTAGGACACGCTCACCGTGGTGCCGACCTTCAGCTCGCCGGAGTCGGGCGTCTCCTCGCCGACGATCATCCGGAACAGGGTCGACTTGCCGACTCCGTTGGGGCCGACCACGCCGACGATCCCGGCCCGCGGCAGGTCGAACGACAGGCCGCCGAACAGCTCACGATCGGTGAAGGCCTTGTGCAGGTCACTCGCCTCGAGCACGATGTCGCCGAGCCGCGGACCGGCCGGGATGTTGATCTCCTCGAAGTCGAGCTTGCGGGCCCGCTCCGCCTCGGCGGCGAGTTGCTCATATCGCTTGAGCCGGGCCTGGTTCTTGGCCTGGCGAGCCTTGGGGTTGGACCGGACCCACTCCAGCTCCTTCTCCAGGATCCGGGCCCGCTTGGCGTCCTTGCGTCCCTCGACGACGAGGCGCTCCCGCTTCGTCTCGAGATAGGTGGAGTAGTTGCCCTCGTAGGGGTGGGTCCGACCCCGGTCCAACTCGAGGATCCACGACGCCACATTGTCGA
>DATFRX010000464.1:0-2292 GCA_035262905.1 Nocardioidaceae bacterium | reverse complement strand
GGCAGTCGACCAGCTTCGAGGGCACGCTGCATTGGGAGATCACCAAGAACGGCGACGTGGTCAAGAAGGGCCACGACAAGGGCGGATCCAACGGGATCTACGGGCCGTACTCCATCACGGCCAAGCTCGCGCCCGGGGAGTACACGTTCAAGCTCTGGGAGCCCAACCAAGCCAGTGGCGCAGAGCGATGGGCCGATCAGCTCTCGGTCATCTTCACCGACTTCAGGGTCAGGTAGTACGCCGGCGAATCGCACTCTGCATGGCGAGCTAGCACTCTGCACGGGTTCGAGCCCATGCAGAGTGTGGACGTACCACGAGAACGTGGTATCGCGCCCGGTCCGAGAGGGCGCTAGCGGGCGCCGCCGAAGGCGTCGCGGAGCCGGCCGAAGACGCCTCGGTTGGTGCTGACCACTTTGCCGGTCGGGTGCTCCTCGCCCCGCATCGCGGCGAGCTTGCGCAGCAGCTCCTCCTGCTCCGGGTCGAGCCGCGTCGGCGTGTCGACCACGACCGTCACCAGGAGGTCACCGCGCCCGGTGCCGTGTAGTCGGGGGACGCCGAAGCCGCGCAGCACCGTGCTCTCGCCGGACTGGGTGCCGGCCTTGATAGACAGGCCGACCGTGGGATCGACGTCGGCCGCTCCGGTGTCGGCCTCCAGCGTCGGCAGCTGGACCTGAGTGCCCAACGCAGCCGCGGTCATCGGAACCTTGACCTCGCACAGCAGGTCGTCGCCGTGCCGCTCGAAGAACTTGTGCCGGGTGACATCGATCTCGACGTAGAGGTCGCCCGCCGGTCCGCCGCCCGGACCGACCTCGCCCTGGCCCGAGAGCTTGACTCGGGTGCCGGTGTCGACGCCGGACGGGATCTTGACCGTGATCGAGCGACGGGCGCGTACTCGGCCGTCGCCGGAGCACTCGTCGCACGGATGCGGGATGACGGTGCCGAAGCCGCGGCAGGTCGGACAGGGCCGAGCGGTCCGGATCTCGCCGAGGAAGGAGCGCTGGACCTGCTGGACCTCGCCACGGCCCCGGCAGGTCTCGCAGGTGACCGGGCCCTGTTCGTCAGTGGTTCCGGCGCCCTGACAGGCCGTACAGACGACCGCGGTGTCGACCGTGATGTCGCGAGTGGTGCCGAACGCCGCCTGGGCCAGGTCGACGTCGAGCCGCAGCAGGGCGTCCTGACCCCGTCGCATCCGCGGCCGCGGACCGCGATTGCCGGTCTGGCCGAAGAACGCGTCCATGATGTCGGTGAACGAGAACCCGGCCCCGAAGCCGCCACCGGCACGCCCGGCCGTGAGCGGGTCGGCGCCCATGTCGTAGAGCTCCCGCTTCTGCGGGTCCGACAACACCTCGTACGCCGCGGTCACGGCCTTGAACTGCTCCTGCGTCTGCGGATCGGGGTTGACGTCAGGGTGCAGCCTGCGGGCGGCCCGACGGTAGGCCTTCTTGATCTCCTCGGTCGACGCGTTGCGGTCGACACCGAGCAGCTCGTAGTAGTCCGGACTCATTCCTGCCTTGTCTTGTTGTCCACGGGCAACCAGTCAGACGGCGAGCAGGCCGTCGTGATCACCAGCGTAGTTCGACGGCCCCTCATTCCTCGCGGAGCCGCCGACTCACGTAATGGGCGACGGCACGCACCGCCGCCATGGCACCCGGATAGTCCATCCGGGTGGGGCCGACCACGCCGAGCGTAGCCAGCGTGTCGTCGCTCGGACCGTACCCGCTGGCCACGATGGAGGTGCTCGAGAGCTCTTCGTACGGGACCTCGTGGCCGATCCGTACGGTCAGGATCCGCGGACTGGACGCGGCACCCAGCAGCTGGAGCAGGACCACGTGCTCCTCGAGCGCCTCCAGCACGGGCCGGATCGAGGTGTCGAAGTCGTCGCCGAAGTGGGTCAGGTTGGCGGTGCCGCCGACGGCGACCCGTTCGTCCGACCGCTCGTCGGAGAACGCCTCGACAAGTGTGCTGGTCACAGCCGTGACAATCGGCCGGTCGCCGGGCTCGAAGGTCTCGGGGATCTCAGCCAGCCGATCGGCGGCGTCGACCAGCCGCTCGCCGAGACTGGCCAGGTTGATCCGGGCCCGCAGGTCGCCGATCAGCGTTTCCCCCACCTCTTCGGTGGTCTCGACGATCCGCTGCTCGACGCGACCGGTGCTCGTGATCAGCACGACGAGCAGCCGGGTGGGTGCCAGCGACACGAGCTCGACATGGCGCACCGTCGAGCGGGTGAGCGAGGGGTACTGCACGACCGCGACCTGGCGGGTCAGCTGGGCCAGCATGCGTACGCTGCGCTGG
>DATFRX010000463.1:0-20116 GCA_035262905.1 Nocardioidaceae bacterium | reverse complement strand
GGGATCATCGCGGCGCTGACGCTGATCCGTCGCGACGAGCTCGAGTCCGCACCCGAGCCGACTCCGGAGCTGGAGCCGGCCTTCGACCTGGCGGCCTAGTCGCCCGGTCCGCGGACCGTACTCACCGGCAGATGCACCATGTCGTACGACGGCATGGTGCATCTGTCGTGATCAGGACCTGAGTCCTTTCACCTAGCGGGGGTGATGCTGGCGACCAAGGCGCGGTCGCAGGCTTGACGAACAGGTGTCGCCGGGAGGTAAGGCGGGATGATCAGGCCCAAGCGCTCGTCCGAATCCCCGTCTGGTCGCTCGATGCGGGTGGAGTTTCTGGTCGACGGCGAGGTGTCCGACACCGTCCTGGCCGGGTTCCCCGAGCTCGAGGTGACCCGGGGTCCGGCGGGTGGCTCGGTGCTGTTCGGAACCGTTCGCGACCGGGCCCACCTGGACGGTTTGCTGTCCCGATTCCGTGACCTCGGCATCGCTGTCGTCGAGTTCCGCCAACTCCCTAATTGAGGCTAAAAGGACTAATCTTCGCTCGCCGTCGACGACTGCCCGGATTATCCTAAAGATCCGGGACTTTCGGTCCGGTCGCAACGGCTGCCTTTCTTGCCAGCATGGGCGGTGGCAGCGAAAGGGAGTCCAGATGAGAGCAGTGGAGCGCTCAGGCCCGCAACACCTCTTCGGAACCGTCTCTGGCCCAGTTGGCGTCCCCGCGCCGAGGGAAAGCAACGCCATCGTCGCCCGCTAGGGCAATCGCTATGGGACAGCGCAATGAGCACGGGGTGGACGTGCCTGCCCGGCCTCGGGCAGCTCAGTCATGGCCGAGGTTGCGCGTTCCCGTCGTACGCCGGGATCGGCTGCTGGAGTCGTTGTTCCGGATCGTGGATCACTCGGGTCCACCGCTCGCTCTGCTGTCGGCGCCGGCCGGCTTCGGCAAGACGACGCTGCTGTCCCAGTTCTGCCAGGACGTGACCGACCAGGGGCTGGCCAACGTCGCATGGGCCTCGCTCGACACGTCCGGGACGTATGCGAGGAGCATCTGGCGCGCGGTACTCGCGGCTCTCGAGGCATCCTCGCCAGAAGCCCGCGACGTACTCGCCGACCTGTTGTCGCCGCGTCGCCCGCCGGACGACACGTTCCTCGGCCGGTTCCTGGAGCGCGCCAGAGAATTGCCGGATCCGACGATCCTCGTGCTCGACGACCTCCAGGTGCTCGCCAGTGCCGCGGTCGTGAGTCAGCTCGGCGTGCTGAGCCGGCGGCTGCCCCCGTCTATGCGGCTCGTGCTCTCGTCGCGACACGATCCGGCCTTCTCTCTGCACGAGGCTCGACTGGCCGGCAACCTGGTCGAGCTGCGCGCCCGCGAGCTGGCGTTCTCCGTCGACGAGACGGCCGAGGTGCTCAGTGGCCTGCCACTGGCTTCGGACGACGTCTCGGCGGTCGTCGACCTGACCGAGGGCTGGCCGGCCGGTGTACAGCTGGCCCGCAGCGTGCTGCGCCGGCCCGGCGACGGCGGACGGCTCGCCGCCCTGTTCAACGCACAGGCCGGTGTCCTCGCCGACTACCTGTTCCAGGAGTCGTTCACTGCGACGTCGTCGGAGGCGCAGGAGGTGCTGCTGCGTACGTCGGTCGTGCCGCAGCTCAACGACGACCTCGCGGTCGAGCTGACCGGTCGCGCCGACGCCGGCGAGGTGATCTTCCGGATGGAGGACCTCGCCCCGCTGCTCCATCGCTTCGACGGTCCGGACGGCCAGGACGTGTGGTTCAGCTACCACCCGCTGTTGCGGTCCTATCTCCAGGCCGAGTTGGCCCGCCGTGACCGAACCGAGCTCCGGGCCTGTCACCGGCAGGCCGCGCTGTGGTTCGGACGCCACGGCTACCCGCTGGCCGACATCGAGCACGTGCTCGCCAGCGCCGACGTCGAGCTCATCGACGACCATCTGCGCCGGCTCGCGCCGAGCCTGCTGCTGAACGGGGAGGGCGAGCAACTGCGGCAGGTGCTGACCGAGCAGCGGCAGGTCACCACCGGCTGGACGGCGGTGATCGGCGCCTGTATTGCGGCGGGCGACCGGGACGTCGCCGCGGCCCGCCGATTCCTCGCCGAACCCGAGATCGCAGCGAGCACCGACGCACAACTGCAGAGCCTCGCTGCGGCGGTGAGCCTCCGGATCGCACGGCTGACCGGCGAGCCGCTGTCGGCCGACATCGTCGAGTCGAGCGGAGCGCGGTCGTCCTGGTCCGATGAGCTGCGCCTGCTGCTCGCGTTGATCCGCGGCACCGCCTTGGTGAACCACGGCGACTCGAAGGTGGCCGAGCAGGACTTCGAGCAGGCCATCACGCTGGCCACCACGATGGGGCGCGCGATGGCCGAGACGCACAGCCGGACGCTGTGGGCGGCGGCCGCGCTCGGTCAAGGCGACTACCTCGAGACGTCGCGGCGGGCCGAGCTCGCACTGGCGCGGGCAGAGGAGCTCGGCGACGTGCACGATCCGATCCTGGGCTACGCCGAGCTCCTGCAGGCGTGGGCGGACTTCCAGCGACTCGACGACGATGCCGCGAGTAAGCGCCTGGCCCGGGGCCGCGAACGGCTCACCGACTCCCTGGACTCCGTCGTCGCGACGTCGGCACGGGCCCAGGCCGATCTGCTCACCGCCGCGCTAGGACTCAACGGCTCGGCCCGCAGCGACGACGAGGGGGAGTCGGAACTCGAGCCGCTGCCGAGTTCGCTGCTCGCGTACGCCAGCTTCGCCCGAGTCCGCGGAGCGCTGGCCGGCGGCCGTACCGATCTGGTACGCCGGGCCGTCGACGAAGCCGCCGAGGCACTGGCCGAGGGCGACGCTGTCACTTTGCGGGCGATGGCGATGACGGCGCAGGGGCGCGACGATCAGGCCCGGCGGATGCTGCGACCGGTCGTCGACGGACGTACCGAGTGTGAGGCGAGCTCCTCATTGGTCGCGGCGCTGCTGCTGGACGCGACCCACGCGATCCGCGCCGAGCATCCGTTCGAGGCGTTCGACGAGATTCAGCGCGCGCTGGAGATCTGTGCCTCGACCGGCGGCTATCGCGAGCTGGCCATGGCCTCGCCGGAGCTGCTGGTCTACGTCTCCGAGCAGACCGACCGGCTGGACGGGCATGCGGACCTGATCGGCCGGGCCGTCGACCTGGCCCGGCTGCCACCAGACGTGCCGCAGATCGCGCTGCTGACCGACCGGGAGCTGGACATCCTGCGCGAGCTCCCCACGCTGAACCGGGTCGACGAGATCGCGGCGAACCTGATGGTGTCCACCAACACGGTGAAGACGCACATCCGAGGGGTCTATCGAAAGCTCGGCGTCCGCTCGCGCAAGGAAGCAGTCCGGATCGCCCGCCGTCGCGGCCTGCTCTGAGGGGTCAGCCGGCCGGAGCGTCGGACTTGGGTGGATCGGACTTCGGCGGATCGCCGCCGCCTGTTGTGGGCGCCGGCTCCTTCTCCTCCGGACCCCCCTCGTCCTTCTGCTCCGGCTGGTGGTCCGGTGACGGCGCGGCGAGGACCTCCGCGAGCACAAGGATGATCACCGTGATGATCACGATGGTGATGGCGAAGGTGCCGGTCGGGTGGTCCCGGAGCAGATAGATCAGGGCGGCGAGGCCGATGACACCGACCCGGATCGGGTTGCGATACCGCGCGAGCGCCTCGCCGAACTCGCCGGTGCCGAGGCCGGCGCGGGCGCGGCCGCTGCGCATTTTGGAGATGCCGCTGGTCACGCCGCGACGAGCGGCGGCTCCGGCGCCGGTCGGTGCCATGAACCAGGCCACGATGGCCACGACAAGGGCGACCACGAGTACGGCTCGAAGCGCCATCCGGATGAAGCTCACGAGCTGGTCGTACACCGCCCCCGCGGCCGCGGTCGAGGCATCGGCGGGAAGCGCGTCCAGATAGATCGGTCTCAGCACATTGAGTACGGCCCCGAGCAGGATCATCGAGGCAGCGACCGCGAGACCTGCGGCGAGCAAAGCATGTCGCCGGTTTCGGGCGACGAACACGGCGACGACCAGCAGCAGCAAGCCGAAGAAGGGCAGCCAGGTGGCGATGTCGTCCAGCAGGCTGAAGGCACCCTGCGCCTTGGTCAGGTTGTCCGACTGGAAGAGCACGAAGCTGGCGTTCACCGTCGGAATCCGGCTGGCCAAGGTGAAACCCTGGCCCTCCAGTTGGTTCTTGATCGCGTCGATGATCGTGGCGACGCTCACCGAGACCTGGCCGCCCGACACGTCGACGCTGTCGGACCCCTTCCCGGTGAGGACCGCCACCATCTGGGTATGGGCCTGCCGATTGGCTTCGATCCAGGCCTGCGCGAACGCGTCGGACTGCACGAACGCGGTGATCCGGTCGTTGATGAAGCCGCGGACGGCGGATGCGAGTGGGCCGCTGATGGCGTGGAGCGTCGTGACGGCGCGCGGTGGCAGGCCCTGCTGGTCGAGCGCGTTGACCACGTCCTGGGTGACCGCGTCGAGATCGATGTAGTTGTAGATCTCGGTTTCGATCCGTTTCACGATGGCCTGCTGGACGTCGGGGTTGGACGCCAGCGGGGCGACGGTATCGACGTAGCGGTTGGTGTCGCCGATCTCGTCGTTGGCCCACGTGGCGACCACTGAGATCGGCGCCAGCAACGCGGCGATGGCGATCAAGAGGCCGGCGACCAGCGGGCGCCACCACCCCCGCCGGTCGCCTTGGCCCGGCGGCGTCTCGTCCAGCTGTTGGCGTAGCTGCTCGACCTCTCGCCTTAGGCGAGCGGCTTCCTCGTCCGGCTGGTCCGACGCCGTCATGCGCTCAACTATGCGGAGCGGATCGGCCCGATGGCTTCACTCCGTACGGGTGAGATGGGGCCTCTCGTCGCCGGACCGGCCGGCCGGAGCATCTCACCCGCGGCGGGTGGTGCCACGTACGCGGCGCGGCGACATCCTCAGGGGAGCCGCGGGCGCGCGCGTACGGGCGTGTCCGAGGCAGCCCGCTCGAGAAAGGACGATCCGTGGCGACGTTTACCGTCTGGCGGTTCGACAGCGCGGATGGGGCGGAGCGCGCTGAGTCGACGCTGCAGAACCTGCAGTCCCAGGAGCTCATCAAGATCCACGATGCGGCTGTCGTGAGCTGGCCCGAAGGCAGGCGGAAGCCCAAGACGCGTCAGCTGCACAGCCTGGCCGGCGCGGGCGCTCTGGGTGGCGCGTTCTGGGGCCTGTTGTTCGGGTTGCTCTTCTTCGTCCCGCTGATCGGCATGGCGGTCGGTGCCGCGATCGGGGGGCTGACCGGGTCGTTGACCGACGTCGGCATCGACGACAAGTTCATCGCCCAGGTACGCGAGTCGGTGACACCCGGAACGTCGGCCCTGTTCGTCCTCACCTCGGATGCGGTGACCGACAAGGTCAAGCACGCGTTCGAAGGCACGCAGGCGGAGCTGATCCACACCAACCTCTCCGACGAGCAGGAGGCTCGACTGCGTGAGGTGTTCGCCGAGGCGGAGGGCGAGGCATGAGTACGCCGGACTCGGATCCGTCGACGACCCGCGTCGCGCCTGACGAGCGGCGACCGCGATGCTGAGAATTCTCCTGCTCCGTTGGGCCATCATCGCCATCGCCATCGCCATCGCGGCGGCGCTGCTGCCCTCGGTCGACATCAAGGGCGGCTTCTTCGGGCTGATCGGGGTCGCCTTGATCTTCGGACTGGTCAATGCCCTGATCGGTCCCATCCTGCGGCTGCTGTCCCTGCCGCTGACCGTGATCACCTTCGGCCTGTTCAGCTTGATCGTGAACGGCGTGTTGCTGGCCATCACGGCCGGCATCGCCGACAACCTCGACGTGGGCGGATTCTTCAGTGTCGTCCTGGCCGCGTTGGTGATCTCGCTGCTGACGACGATCCTGGCCGTCCTGGTGCCCGATACCTCAGGCTGAAGCGATGGAGTGGGGTCGCCTGGGGATGGTCTTCGTCGGGCTTCTCGTCGCCTACTTCGCCGTCCCCGTCGAGACCAACGCACCGACCTGGCGGCTGGTGCTCGGCGTCGCGTTGACCGCCATGGCAGTGTTCCTCGCGGGATGGATCATTGTCCGGCAGGTCCGCTTCCAGGTGAGCGGCGTCGGCCGGATCGTACGGATCCAGGGGCTGCTGCTCCTCCTCGAGATCGTCATCGTGGCCTTCGCCACCGCGTACTACATGATCGCCGAGTCGACACACGATCAGATCGCCGGGATCGGCACCCGACTCGACTCCTTGTACTTCACGATCGTCACCATGGCGACGGTCGGGTACGGCGACATCCACGCCGTCGGGCAGTTCGCCCGTGGCCTGGTGACCGTGCAGATCGTCTTCAACCTGATCTTCGTCGGAGCCCTGACCAGCCTCTTGACGAGCCGGATGCGGGACGCGAGCACCCGCGGCAGCAGGACCAGCTCGACCGACGACGGGGCGGAGTGACGTGGCCCCCGAGGATGCGGTAGCGAGACCGGCCAGACTGCCGCGCGGGTTGATCATTCTGGGGACGCTGGCCGCGGCCGCGATCACGATCGGCGGACTGCGGAGCACGTCGGGGATTCTCGGACCGATCTTCCTGGCCCTGGTGCTCACGATTCTGGTCCATCCGGTACGCACGATGGTGCTTGCGCGCGGTGCGCCGGCCTGGCTCGGCACGGTCACCGCGATGGTGACGGTCTACCTCCTGCTGCTCGGCCTCGGGGCGGCGCTGGTTGTCGCCGTCGGACGGTTCGCCACGCTCGTCCCCACCTATGCCGACGACTTCGACGGGTTGCTCGACGACATACGGACCGGACTGTCCAACGCCGGTGTGGGATCCGACCAGTCCAAGCAGCTGACCGATTCGGTCGACCTGAATCAGCTGGCGGGTTACCTGACCAACCTGCTGGGCAACTTCTTCGACGCCTTGTCGAGCCTGTCCTTCGCACTCGCCCTGCTGTTCTTCATGGCGCTCGAGGCCTCGATGTTCACCGACCGGATGCGCCGGGCGCTCGACGACGGCGGCGCGCTCGCGGCATCGCTCCAGTCGTTCGCGCAGGGGACGCGTACCTATCTCGTCGTCTCCACGGTCTTCGGGCTGATCGTCGCCGTGATCGACACGCTCTTCCTCTGGCTGATCGATATCCCGGCCCCTTTACTGTGGGGCCTGCTCGCCTTCGTCACCAACTACATCCCGAACATCGGCTTCGTCATCGGGCTCGTACCGCCGGCGCTGCTGGCCTTGTTCGAAGGCGGCGTCAGCCGGATGCTGATCGTGATCGCGGTCTACTCGGTGATCAACTTCGTCATCCAGTCGATCATCCAGCCCAAGTACGTCGGCGACGCGGTCGGCCTGTCCGGCACGATCACGATGATCTCCTTGGTCTTCTGGGGCTGGGTGTTCGGTGCGCTCGGCGCTCTGCTCGCGGTTCCCCTCACCCTGTTGGCCAAGGCGCTGCTGGTCGACATCGATCCGCCGGTGCGGTGGACACGTACGCCGACGCCCGCGCCGGAGCCGCCCCCTGAGCAGGATCCGGCCGCCGAGTCGGAGCCGCCTGCGACGCCGAAGCATCTGGCCGGAAGTGAGCCCGCCGCCGATTGACGGTTCACCCGGCGTGGGTGATTCCAGCAGACCCCTAAACCGGACATCCTGGGGTGGCGTCCGACTGCCCGGTCGGACGCTCCCGGCTTCCTAAGGGGCAGCCGGAGCAGCCAAGGAGCGAGGACCCGATGGACAACGACTTCTCATTGCTCGAAGTCTTCTTCTCGATGCTGTACTTCTTCCTCTTCATCGCGTGGATCTACCTGCTGATCGTGATCGCGACGGATATTTTCCGCAGCCGCGACATGAGCAACTGGGCGAAGGCGCTCTGGATCCTGTTCCTCGTGATCCTCCCGATCCTCGGCTCACTGATCTACCTCATCGCCCGCGGGCACAAGATGGCCGAACGGCAACGCGACGACGCCATCCGCAACGAGAAGGCGTTCCGCTCGTACGTCCAAGACGCGGCGCAATCCTCGGGAGGTGGGAGTACGGCCGACGAATTGGAGAAACTCGCCAAGCTCAGAGACGCCGGCACCATCACCAGCGACGAGTTCGAGGCGCAGAAGGCCAAGCTTCTGGCCTGATCACCGAAGCCGTGCCGTCCAGCCGGAAGGAAGACCCCGAGCAGCCGCGACGACCAGCTCCACCTGAGTCACGCGGCGAGGACGGTCACGGCTCACTGGACGAGTCGTCGCGCCGGATCGCGCACGAAGCGTCGCAGATCTTCGAGACCCCGCGGCCATCTCCCCTCCAGATTCTGGCCCGCGGGGTTCTCGTTGTCCTGCTGCTGATCCTGATCTTCGGCGTCCTGATCCCGCAGTTCGCCGACTACTCCGAGGTCTGGTCGGCGATCCAGTCGCTGACCTGGACCGCGATCTTCCTGCTGACCGCGCTGACGATCCTGATCGAGCTGTTCAAGTCCGAGGCGCCGAACCTGCTCATCGACCGGCTCCGGCTCGGCCTGGCCTTCCTCGCGCAGGAGGCGTCGGCCCTGGTCTCCAACACGATCCCGGGGCCGACCGGGGTGATCACGAGGTACGGGATCTACCGGCGATACGGCATCGACCTCGAGGACTTCAGCAGCGCGGCCGTCGTGAACAGTGCCTGGACCAACCTGATCCCGCTGCTGCTCCCGAGCATCGCGGTCCCGCTGGCCGCGACCCAGGAAACGGTGCCGGACCGGGTCGTGCTTCTGACGGTGGCCGCGCTCATACTCTCGGTCCTCGCGATCGCGACCGCCATCTCCATCGTCCGCAGTGAGCGGTTCGCCCGGTGGTTCGGCGAGCATGCCGCCCAGTTCGTCAACTGGATGCGTGGCCTGGTCAACCGCCCGCCGACGACGACCGTGGGCGAGGCGGTGGTCCGGTTCCGGTTCGAGGTGGCGGACACGGCCCGAGAGCATGGACTCAAGCTCACCCTCGTCGTCGTGGGCCGGGAGTTCACCACGTTCCTGGCGCTGCTGGTCTCGGTGCGTGCGCTCGACATCTCCCGCAGCGAGCTGACCGCGATCGAGTTGCTCGCCTGCTATTCGGTGGTCCGGCTCCTGACCATCGTCGAGATCACGCCGGGCAACGTCGGCATCGCGGAGGCGCTCTACATCCGTACCCTGTCGTGGTCCGCGCCCGACGCGGGTGAGAGCACGATCGTGGCGGCCGTCTTCGTGTTCCGGATGTTCACCTATCTCGGGCCGATCATCATGGGCGGCGGTTGCTGGCTCTACCTGCGGCGTTATCTCCGTCTGCACCCGGTCGAGGCCGAACCCGCCGTGGGAGACACGCCCTCGAGCTGACCGCGCCAGGTACCGTGCGTCGAATGGGGCTTCCGACGTGAGTACACGCAGTTTCCTGATCGTCATGAACGCTGCGGCCGGCAACACCGACGAGGCGACGGTGGAGCGTGCCGTGAAGCGGCTGGAGTCATTGGACGCCGACGTCGACATCGACCGGGCCGGGACGCCGGACGAGCTCGACGGCGTCCTCGACCGGCGCGGCGACCGGATCGTCGTGGTCGCCGGCGGCGACGGCAGCCTGCACGTCATGCTCGACGCGCTCCGGCGCCGGCAGGAGCTCGATGACGTCGTCCTCGGGCTGCTGCCGCTCGGCACCGGCAACGACTTCGCTCGCGGCACCGGCATCCCGCTCGATCCCGAGGCGGCGGCTGCGGTGCTGATGGACGTCGACCCGGCGCACGTAGACCTCCTGACCGACTCCGCCGGTCGGATCGTCGTCAACGCGGTCCACCTCGGCGTCGGGGTCGAGGCGGCCCGTCGCGCGAGTCCTTGGAAGTCGCGACTCGGCCGGACCGCGTTCGCGCTCGGGGCGGTGGTCGCGGGCGCTCGTACGCCGGGCTACCGCATGGAGGTCATCGTCGACGGCAAGGTCGTCGTCGACCGGCGCCGCCACGTCCTCATGGTCGGCATCGGCAACGCACCGACCATCGGCGGTGGGACTCCGATGCTGCCCGACGCCCTGGTCGACGACGGCCTCCTCGACGTCGTCGTCTCGTACGCCACCGGCCGGTGGACCCGCCTCGGCTACGCCCTGCATCTCAAACGCGGCGTCCATCGCGAGCGGGCCGACGTGATCGAGCTCGAGGGTCGCCGGGTCACGGTGCGGGCGCACGACTTCTGGTGCAACGCCGACGGCGAGCTCTACGGTCCGCAGTCGGATCTCACCTGGAACGTGCAGCCTGGCGCCTTCCGGCTGCTGCTGCCGCCTCGATCGGAGCCGTCAGCCTAGGGCGCTAGGGCGCGTCCTATAGCCGGACCGAGTCGAGCAGCCGCAGCTCCGGGGTGTCGTCGCCGTCGACATCGGCGGTGTGCCACCGCAGGTCGGCCTGCCGGCCCTCGATGTCGAGCACCGCGATCGTGTTGTCGAACCACGGACCCTCCGTGATCGACCAGCGAAACGGCGCCTTGCGAACCTGGGCCGCCCGTCCGGCGAGCGCTCCGACCGGCCGGGTGAATCCGCGTACCGACACGGCGGACATCCAGCGAGCCCATCGCGGCATCGGGTTGCGGATCGGGGAGCACACCGCCTGCAGGATGCGCGACGACGCCTTGGACTTGCGGCGTACCTCGGCGAGGTAGGAGTGGTGGACGTCGCCGGACAGGAACAGCACGGTCGCTGGCGTCGACCCGCGCTTGCCGTTGGCCACATCGAGCATCGCGCGCCCGACCTTCTGGAAGGAGTTCTGGAAGGCCGCCCAGTGCTCCAGGTCGATCGCCTGCCGGATCCGCTCGCCGACCCGAGCCGCACGGGCACCCCACGCACCGGCCGCGACCGCTTCGTTCCACGCCTCCAGATGGTGCAGTCCGATCGGGAGCAGGAAGGGCAACGACGTACCGAACAGCAGATGGTCGACGTCGCCGGTCAGCACGTCGTTGAGCCAGTCGGCCTCAGCGTCGTCCAGCATCCGCCGCGGCTTGTCGTCGAGCTCGCGAGCCGCTCGGCTGTCGACCATGAGCAGCCGGGTCCGGCCCAGATCGCGGTGGTAGCTCCAGCGGTACGAGCCGGGCGTCGCGTCGGCCTCGGCGGCGAACTCGTCGAGCAGCTCGCCCGCGTCCCCGTCCCGGCCGGTCTCAAGCACCTTGTGCCACAACGGCTCGTCCTCGCGTTCGGCGCGCGACAGGTTGCCGATGTGCTGGTAGACCCAGTACGACCCCAGGCCGGACACGATCCGTTGCTGCCACCACGACGTCTCCGCCATCTGGCGCCGCCACACGTCCGAGGTGTTCCAGTCGTCGCGGATGTCGTGGTCGTCGAAGATCATGGCCGACGGCAGCGTCGAGAGCAGCCACCGGCAGTCCGCGTCGGTCCAGGCCAGTCGGTAGAGATAGGCGTACTCGTCGTAGTCCAGCAGTTCCTCGCCCGGCGGCTTGTCCAGGTCGCGCCGACCGGCGATGTAGCGCTGCATGTCCTCGCTGGTCTCGTCGGCGTAGACCTGGTCGCCGAGCAGCAGCACCATCGTCGGCCACTCGGTGTCCTCGGTCCGCATCAGCCGGTAGCCGAGGGCCCGCAGCATGTCGGGCCCGTGGGAGCGGTTGTTCTCGGCGTCGTGCGGGGCGGTGGTTCGGCAGGACCCGAAGGCGAGGCGGAGCTTGTTGTCGTCGCCGATCGTGCGGATCCGGCTCGGCGGGTACGTCGAGTCCGCCGGCGGCCAGACCTGGCTGCCGCCGCAGGAGACCGTGTACGGGTAGGTCTCGCCGGCGGTCAGCCCGTCGATGTCGACGAGCGCGTAGTGATGGCCGTGCACCGTGAACGTGCGGGTCGTGTGATCGCGATCGTCGGCGGCCACCGTCACGCTGGTGGGTTCGGCCACCTCGACCCAGACAGCAGCCGACGTCTGGTCGACGTAGCGGAGGAGCGGGCCGAGGACGAGGAGTGAGTCGGGGGCGGTCATCCGACCAGTTCTACCGGGCGCAGCGCACGCGCCGCGAACTGGCGAGACGCGGATCTCAGGACGCTTGGTCGATCGCGTCGTCGTCGATCGGGTTGTTCCAGAGGACTCGGAGAGCGGCTCGGACGCTGCTCTGGCCGATTTCGAGAAGTTCGTGTGGGATGGCGATCTCGGGAATCTGATAGGTCAGGAGCAGCCCGTTGGCGTGACTGCTTCGTAGGGCGGTGTCGGCTCGTCGGAGCATCGAAGCGCCGAATCGCTGGATCGAGGTCAGCTCGGTGGTATAGGCCACTTCCGCGGTGAAGACGGCAGGGGCGCGGTCGATCGCGTCGCACCGCCGCCGTTCCAGCTCTTCCGTCAGGCCCAGCCCACCGCTGAGTCGAGCGTCGCGTACTCGTTGTGCGGTGGACACGATGAACCCGACTTCGGGTCCAACGGCGAGCCCCGCCTTGTGGTGGGCGTAGTACATGCATTGCATGTACTGCTCCGCTGCTGCCTGCAACTCCTCGGGTGCAAGGTCTCCGTTGACGTGGACGTCGGGCTGGTTCTGGAATCCGAGCCGGCGAAGGCTCTTGATCAGTGCTGCCTCCCAAGGCGGATCTCGCCACCACCAGATTCCGCCCATCTGCGGGTCGTTCATGGCGTCCTCCCCTCGACGCGCTATCCTCAGTCTATCAAGATTAGGCTGGGTCGATAAGACTTTATCGATAACTCCTTATGCTAGTGTGAAGAATTACCACCAAAGGGGGTGGTCGCGGGATGAGTTCCACTGGCCCTTGGAATCCCCTGACCGTCTCGGCGCCATCTGCTCCTGGCGGGCGCCTGAACAACACCAGTCGCACGTCCGCACGCATCGCGCGCAATGTCGCCGTGCTGTTCGGGATCGAGGCCCCTGACTCCGCCGACGGCTCGCGGGTTCGACTCAGCGACTACAACGCCCTGACCAATGCCGACATCGGCCGCGGCGCGCCGCCCGATGCCAAGCGGCCGGACTCGACGCCGATCGCGGCGGCCACGCTGAGCAAGTACGGTCCGGAGACCAAGGCCGCCCTCGTACTCACTGGAGCCAATCAGCTGTTCGAGTCGGTGCAGCCGACGATGCGCGAGGTGCTCGACCTGGTTAGCCAGGCCCGGGACACCCGGCAGTTGGCGGACTCGATGCGGATCACCGCCTGGGCCGCCTTGCTCCTGGACGTCTACGAGGCGCAACCGGCCCTGCTGGTGGCAGCCCTGCAGGCCCGAGCGGTGCAGCGCGGCGCGCTGATCGACTGGACTCCGTGGGTCGACGAGGACGCCGCGCCGCAGGCCGACAGCGTCGAGTTCGGCACCGCGCGAAATCGGGCCGGCAGTGCCGCGGGTCGATCCCGGGACGCCAAGACCCTCGGCATCTTCGACGGGCTGATGGACGACAAGGTCAAGCCGGAGGCCATCAGCGGAGACTACGACGCCAACAACGCACTGCTCTCCGCCGAGTTGGTCGACCGCTTCGCCAGTCATCTGCTCCGGGGATCGATGGTGTCGGGCCTGGCCCGGGTCACGATCGACCCGGCCGGCAACCGCCGCATGGACGTGGCCCTGGACCGACTGCCGCTGCTGGTCGACTTCACCGAGGCGAACATGCAGCTCTATCACCTGGTCGAGCCCTGCGGCGACACGATCCGCCCGCCCCATGAGCCGGCCGCCGACCGGGAGCCCTTCGACCCGACGAACGACACGCATTGGCGACGCCTGCTCCCGCGGGTCCCGACCACACCAGAGCTCACCCGGTTCGATCCCAAGGTGCAGTACGAGACGATCCGCGTGCTCGTACTGATGCTGCGGGTGCTTCGCGTGACCCGGAAGGTGCCACGCAAGACGCGTACCGCCTGCCGCGAGCTGATGGGTGAGGTCGCGACCGTGGCGGAGGAGCTGTTCGGAGCCGACTCGTTGCCGGCGCTGGAGACCAGGGCAGCGCATCTGGCGGCGATCGCGAGCGACCTGCGCTACCGCAAGGTCAGGGGCTTCGACACCCCGTACGAATCGACCCTCGAGGCCGGGCAGGCGCTCTTCGAGATCTACGTCGAGGTCCGGGACCGCTATCGCGACCTGATGGAGCCGGGGGCGTGGCTGGAGTTCATCGACAAGCTGTCCGGACGCCTCGATGCCTACGCGGTCGAGATCGCCGACGGCGGCGATGCGGAGGGCGGCCGCGCGATTCAGCGGCAGCTCTGCGAGGACTGGGAGGACGCATTCACCCGACTTGGCATCGACCCGCTCACGCGGCAGCCACACGTACTCAAGGAACGCTGCCGGGGTCTGGCTCACCCGCTGCACTCGTGGGTCGCGCTCGCGCTTCGGATGACCGACGATCCGAAGCTCTATCGCCGGGCGCTCCTGATGGCCAAGGAGGTCGTCGTCCCGATGCGACGAGAGCTCGCACGGCTTCGCATCAACGACCGGACGTATCGCGACACGCTGGAAGAGGTCTCGCGAGGCGTCGCCGAGGGGCTGGATTCACTGCCACCGGGTGAGGCCGCCGAAGCACTCGACTACCTGGTGCTCCTCGGCCGGGCGCTGCTCAACACCTCCCGGGTCCAGCAACTGCTCGGCATGACCCGGCCGGCACCCGGGACCCAGCTGACCGACCGCGACGCGGTCACCGTCGTCGCGCTGGTACGGATCTGCGTGACCCTCAAGGAGCTCCACCCGACAGCGCCCGACCTGCTGTCGGCCGATCAGGTCAGCCTGCTGCTCGGCAAGGCTCACGACGCGTTGAGCGAGCTCGCCGAGGCCGACGAGCCCAAGCGGAGTCGGGTCCTGATGCAGCTGGACGGGCTGGCGGCGCGCTGGGCGGCCCGGGTTGGAGCCCCCGCGTAGCATCGCGGCCGCAGCCGACCTCAGTCCTGCCGCCCGTCGACGATGCCGGTCACCGATCCGGTGTCGTCGGTCGCGTAGCGGCCCTTCGAAAGATCAAGCAGGACGAGGGCGTTGTCGAAGGCATCGGCCACGACGACGACGCGCCCGACCGGGATGTCGGATGGCTCGGTGATCACCCGCCCACCCGCTGCACGGACAGCCTCGGTGGCGTGGTCCACCGAGAACACGAGCCAGTTGGGTTCATAGCCGAGGCGAGTCGAGAGGACGATCTCGGTATCGCTGTCCGGCATCGTCAGCCCGGCTTGGCCCAGCTCGTCGTTACGCCATTGCAGCTCGTGCCCGAGCCCGTCTCGGTAGAAGCGGAGCCCACTGTCGAGGTCGGGGACGGGGATCGTGACGGCATCGACCTTCCGCATGAGTGGAACGCTTCTCATCAGGCTTCCTTCGTTTCGTTCTCAGTCGTGGGAAGCCTGGCACCGGTGGCCGACAACGAAGGCAGGCGCTGGTGAGCGCGCCTGAGCGGCGGGCGCAGTGGCGCCCCGCACCGGAACCGTCCGGGATCAGCTGCCGAGGTACGACCCCGGGTCCTTGATGCCTTGCCGGACGCGCTCGACATGCTCTGCACTACGTCGATCCTGCATGTCGGATTCGAACTCACGACGTTGGTACCTGCTGATCCGCATCCGTCGTACGAGCGTCTTGATCCACCGCTTGACCATGGCTGCCTCCCACCCCGTATGACAAGGATGCCTGAATCCCGGCCACCGCGCGAGAGCATTGGTCGGCGGTTGTGAGGTGAGCGTGGCGGAGGATGCGGGATTCGAACCCGCGAGGGCTGTTAACCCAACCCGCTTTCCAAGCGAGCGCCATAGGCCACTAGGCGAATCCTCCGCGCCAGAGGATACGCGGAACGCTCGGCGGGGCGGAATCGGCCAGGGTGCCCACCGGGATCGTTTGGCCGAGCCGCTGTCTCGTACACTCGGCGCAGGTTCCCCGTGCGGCGGTACCTCGCCGAACTCCCCCAGGGCCGGAAGGCAGCAAGGGTAAGCGAGCTCTTCCGGGTGCGCGGGGAGCCGTCTTTCTCTCCCGATCATCAGGCACTCGAGGTGTCCTCATCGGTCACTTGTGGTCCGGCCATCAGCCACTTGTGGTGGTACGACGTCGGCGATGTGGACGGAGGGCATGGGCCTGTCCGCGACGAGCGTTAGGGTTCGGAAGGTGACTGCACCGCTGGCGCTCTATCGCCGCTACCGGCCCGAGACGTTCGCCGAGGTGATCGGTCAGGACCACGTCACCGAGCCGTTGCGGCATGCTCTCGAGAGCAATCGGGTGCATCACGCGTACCTGTTCTCGGGCCCGCGCGGCTGTGGCAAGACGACCAGCGCGCGGATCCTGGCGCGGGCGCTCAACTGCGAGCGGGCGCCGGTGGCCGAGCCGTGTGGTGAGTGCGACAGCTGTCGCGATCTGGCGCGGGGCGGACCCGGCTCGCTTGACGTCATCGAGATCGACGCGGCGAGCCATGGCGGGGTCGACGATGCTCGGGACCTACGGGAGCGGGCGTTCTTCGCGCCGGTCAGCAGTCGCTACAAGATCTACATCATCGACGAGGCCCACATGGTGACGGCGCAGGGCTTCAACGCGCTGCTGAAACTCGTCGAGGAGCCGCCGGACCATCTGAAGTTCGTGTTCGCGACGACCGAGCCGGACAAAGTGATCGGGACGATCCGGTCGCGTACGCATCACTACCCGTTCCGGTTGGTGCCGCCCCGGCTGCTCACCGACTACCTGAGTGAGTTGTGCGAGCGCGAGGGCGTCGCCCTGGATCCGACGGCGGCGCCGTTGGTCGTACGCGCGGGCGCTGGCTCGGTTCGCGACACCCTCAGCGTCTTGGACCAGCTGATCGCGGGCGCCGGCGACGAGGGCGTGACGTACAGCAGGGCCGCTGCATTGCTCGGCTACACCCCGGACTCGCTGCTCGACGACGCGGTCGATGCCTTCGCGGCCGGCGACGGGGCGACGGTGTTCGGTGTCGTCGACAAGGTCATCGACAGTGGCCAGGAGCCGCGCCGGTTCGCCGAGGACCTGCTACGGCGGTTCCGCGACCTGATCGTCGTGTCGGCGGTGCCCGGGGCGATCGGCAAGGGTCTGCTCGAGGTGTCGGGCGACGCCGCCGACCGGCTGGAGAGCCAGGCCGCCCGGTTCGGACCGGCCGAGCTGACCCATGCCGCCGAGGTGGTGAGCCAGGGACTCGACGAGATCCGGGGGGCGACGGCGCCACGGCTGCTGCTCGAGCTGATCTGCGCCCGGTTGCTGCTGCCCGGTGCCGACGACTCCGAGGCCGGTGTTCAGGCGAGGCTGGACCGACTCGAGCGACGGATGACGATCGCCGGCGCCGAGCCGGAGGCGGCCAGCGCTGCTCCGACCGAGTCGGCGACCGCTGCCGAGGCACCGCCGGCTCCGGCTGCCGAGTCGAAGCCGACGTCGACGCGGGCATCGAAGGCGAAGGCATCGCCTGCCAAACAGCCTGCGAAGAAGACGGCCAAGAAGGCGACCGAGGAGTCGGCCGCGGCGACGCCAGCCGAGCCCCAGAAGCCGGCTACCGAGCCCGCCACCCCGGCTGAGCCACAGCCCGCGTCCAGCGGATCGCTCTCGCTGGTCGACGTGCGCCGGCTGTGGCCGCAGGTGCTGGAGTCGGTGATGGCCAAGCGACGGTTCGCCTGGGTCATGCTGAGCCAGAACGCCAACGTGCACGCGCTGGAGGGCAACACCCTCACGATCGCGGTCGTCAACGCCGGCGCTCGCGACTCATTCGTCCGCAGTGGCTGCGACGAGATCCTGCGCCAGGCGCTGGTCGACGTGATTGGCGTGGAGTGGGCGGTCGAGACGGTCGTCGACCCCTCGGCCAACCCGGCGAGCCCGTCTGGGTCGAGTCGACCCGCTCCGAAGCCACCGGCCGAACCGCCCAACCCACCGCCGGCCGCGAACGGAGCCCGCGAGGAGGCTCGCAGCGCGATTGAGCCGACCCGCAACGGACCGCGCTCGCGCGACGCCGAGCAGGCGGCCGACGCGGACGCCCATCCGGACGACCCGACGATCGACGAAGGCGTCGACCACGACGAGCTGTTGGCCCGCGAGCTCGGCGCGAAGGTGATCGAGGAGATCCCGCACGACTGAGGTCGCGCGCCAGATCGATCAGCGAGAAACGTACGGTCGTGCTAAAGTACGGCCGTGCGCAAGGGTGAGGAGACCCGGCAGGCGATCCTGGACGAGGCGATCCAGGTCGCTTCGCAGGACGGACTGCGCGGTCTGACGATCGGTCAGCTGGCCGCGCACATCGAGATGTCCAAGAGCGGGCTCTTCGCGCACTTCAAGTCCAAGGAGTCGCTGCAGCTCGAGGTGCTCGAGCACGCTCGGCAGCGGTTCATCGACAGCGTCATGCGGCCGGCGTTCGCAGCGCCCCGCGGCCTCAAGCGCCTCGACACGCTCTTCGATCGCTGGCTGACCTGGACCAACGACGAGCTCAACGGGGGCTGCATCTTCGTGGCGGCGGCGTCCGAGCTGGACGATCGGCCCGGCCCGGTGCGCGACTCCCTGGTCCGGTCGGAGCGGGACTGGCTGGACTCGATCGCCACCATCGCCGGCACCGCAGTCGCCGAAGGCGAGTTCCGCTCGGATCTCGACGTCGAGCAGTTCGCCTATGAGCTGCACGGCATCATGCTGAGTCACCATCACGCCAGCCGGCTGCTGCGCGACCCCCGCGCTCCGGAGCGGGCCCGGCGTTCCTACGAGTCCCTCGTCGCGGCGGCCAGTCGCCCGACCTGATCCCTTTGGAGTTGCCCACATGACCGAACTCTCTGCCAGGAAAAGCACGATCGTTCGTCCTAGAAATCGCGAGCGTGCCGTTCGGACTGCCTTCGCGGCACTCGAGCACGCCGCGCCGACCGTCGCCGCACGATGGGCCGAACGGCTGTGGTTCACCGTCCCGTCGACCGGGACCGCCCGGCCGCCGGACGGTGGTACGCCCTTCGAGCTGCCTTGGCGCGGCCGTGACCTGCGCGGCTGGACCTGGGGGAGCGGGCCGCCGGTCTACCTCGTGCACGGGTGGGGCGGCTACGCGGGGCAGTTGGCCGGCTTCGTGGGCCCGCTGGCCGCAGCCGGATTCACCGTCGTGGCCTTCGACGCTCCGAGCCACGGCGCATCGGGACCAGGCCGGTCGGGACCGGGCCAAAGCGACATCGTCGAGTTCGCCCAGAGCCTCGATGCGGTGGCGGCCGAGTACGGCCCTGCCCAAGCCGTGATCGGCCACTCGATGGGCGCCCTGGTCGCCGTACTCGCGATGCGCCACGGCTGGCTCGGTGCGAGACGGCTCGTGATGATCGCGCCGATGGTGGACGTGCGCGACGCCCTTCCGGTCTTCGCCGGCCGACTGGGTTTGGGACCGCATACGCTGCGGCGGCTGGCCGACCGGGTCGAGCGCCGGGTCGGCATGTCGCTCGACGAGTTCGACATCGCGACCCATGCCTCGGCCCTCGAGGAGACGGCGCTGCTCGCGATCCACGACCACAACGACCGGGAGACGCCGTACGCCACGACCGAGGCGCTCGTCACGGGTTGGCCGGAGGCCGAGATCCTCACGACGCATGGCCTCGGACATCGGCGGATCCTGCGTGACCCGGCTGTCGTACACACCGTCGTGCACACCGTCACGGCCGATGCCGCTCGGCGGCTGCCGCAAACGGCCTGACTCAGCAGGGCAGCCGCGCCGCCTCGCTCATTGGGTTGTCGCCTGACCGGCGTACGCTCGCTCCGAACACCTCGAATCGGAAGGAGCGGCCGTGAGTGAGGACGGTCTGCCGGATATGTCGGCGCTGTTGGCCCAGGCCCAACAGATGCAGGAGCAGCTGCTCGCCGCCAAGGAAGCGCTGGCCTCGGAGGTAGTCGAGGGCTCGGTGGCCGGCGGGCTCGTGACCGCACGGGTCAACGGCACCGGCGACCTGCTCGGGCTGGACATCTCTCCAGACGCAGTCGACCCGGCCGACACCGAAACGCTGGCGGATCTGATCGTGGCCGCGATCCGCGACGCCAACGACAAGGCACAGGCGGTGGTGACCGAGCGACTCGGCGGACTCGCTGGCGGCGCCAGTGGGGGCATGCCCGGCCTTCCCGGAATGCCGCCCGATGATCCGCCGTCCCGGCCGATCGGATTCTGAGGAGCCGACCGTGTACGAAGGGGTCGTTCAGGACCTCATCGACGAACTGGGCCGACTGCCCGGCGTCGGTCCCAAGAGCGCCCAGCGGATCGCGTTCTACCTGCTCGACTCCGACCCGGTCGACGTGCGCCG
>DATFRX010000462.1:0-3453 GCA_035262905.1 Nocardioidaceae bacterium | reverse complement strand
GACGTCGCGAGGACGGCGGCCGGGGCTCCGAGCAGGATCAGCCCGAGACTCAGCACGGTCCGATAGCCGAAGCGGGCGAGCATCGCCGGCACGGTGAGCTCGGTGAGGACGGTGCCGAGCATCAGGGCGCCCATCGCGAGTCCGGCGCCGCTGTCCCCTGAGCCGGTCTCCGCGACGTAGAGCGGCACCACCGAGAGCAGGAGGTAGAAGCTGATGGCGGCGCCGAACGCCGCCGCCAGCAGCCGCATCATCGTCGGCGTCAGGAGCCGATCGGGTGCGGTGGTGGCCGGCAGGCACTCGGTCATCGCGATGCTCCTTGTCGGTCCGTCGATCGAATCCACCGTACGAGTGACCCGCTGGCGCCGAGAAGGTCCAAACCGGCGGTACGAACCTGGACCAATCGCCGTGCGATTGCGCGAATCACTGCAATCACGGTACGAACGTGTCTGATGCCAGTACCCAAGCCGGGGCTCGTCCGAGCCTCGGTGGGCTCTGCCCTGGAGGTGTAACTGCCGTGACGACGCAGCCAGAATCTGACGAGCGGACCACCACAATGGACGCTCCGCCGGAGTCGTGGCCGGAAGAGTCGGAACAGCGTACGACCGATGAAGAACCCGAATCGCCGCCGCGCCGCCGCTCCCGGCTCGGTGCGCACCTGTTCGGTGCGATGTCCGGACTGATCCTCACTCCGGTCGCGATCGGCTTCCTCACCTATGGCGGCTACCGCTATCAGCAGCTCACTGATGCCGGTGCCACCGTCGACTACGACACCCGCGGGCTGGTCTCGCTCGGCGTCGGAGCCGGCGTACTCCTCATCGTGCTCCTCTCGGGTGCCCTGTCGCCGCTCGGACCGCTGCTTGGCGGACTGCTGTGGGGCCTGGCCCCCGCGGCGCTCTATCTCGCGCTGCCGGCCGACACCGTGCAGTGGATCGACGATGCTCCGGTCGCTCCGGTCGAGATTGAGGTGGCCACGATCAGCTGGCTGGCGCTGGGATGCTTCCTGGCCGTCGGCATCAGCCTGTTCGGCTCCGGGATCGGCTCCGCACTGCGCCGACGCTGACCCGAGTCTCCGACTCTCTCGCGCATCGCGCTCAGTCGTGGGACTGAGCGTGATGCGCCTGGGCGTACTCCTCGCGACGCAGCAACATCGCGATCAGCATGGCGGGCAGCATCAGCAGGTGACCGGCGGTCATCACACCGTCAGCGGTCACGGCACCGAGCCAGTACGGGACCAGCACGAGGGCGAACGGCAGGTACATCGCCGCCGACATCTCGCCGATGCTGCGCCAGCCATGGCCTCGCCAGCGCATCCACGCGCCCATGCCGATGCTCATGTCGGTCGCCATCACCATGGCGTGCAGGGCGATGTGGTCGGTCAGCTCGAAGCCGGTCGGCATCAGCGCCAGGCTCCACAGCGGCATCAGCACGGCCATGCCGACCGCCATCGCGACCAGCATCTCGACGTAGTGGCGGGCGAATCGGCCGGCGGCCCGGTAGTCGCGGCGCCCGCGCTCCTGGACGGTCGGCTCCGCGAAGGCGATGTCGGTCATGGGATGACCCTTTCGGTCCTTGTACATACCCCCCATGGGTATGCATCACGCGAGACGATACCCCCAGGGGGTAACGCTCGGCAAGGGGTCACCCACCACTGGCGGTAGCCAAATCGCGAAACACGCCGGCGTGTTTCGCGATTTGCCTACCCTCAGCGGGGCGGGGGCGGGGGCGGAGGGTCGGTCGCGAGGCGGGCGTGCAGGTGCTCGTCCCAGCGTTCGCCGTCGAGATCGCGATAGCCGCCGCGGGCCACGCCCTCGAGGGTGTAGCCGCAGCGCTCGGCGACGGCGCAGGAGGCCGGGTTGGCGACGACATGTGGGAGCACGATGCGCTCAAGACCGAGACCGTCGAAGGCCCAGGCGGTCGCGGCGGCCAGGCCCTGACTCGCCACGCCGCGGCCGCGAGCCCACGGGACCGTGCGGTAGCCCACCCATCCGGAGCGCTGATCGTCGCGGTCGAGGGCCCAGAGCGAGATGTTGCCGAGCATCCGGCCCTCGTCGTCCACGACAGACCAGGTGGCATGGTTGCCTGAGGTCCAGTCGGCACCCCGGCGGCACCAGTCGGCCGCAGCCTCGAGGTCGACGACCTTCGGTGCCGGGTTCCAGCGATGCGTGTCAGGGTCGCGCAGCATCGCGAGGGCATCAGCGGCTTCGGTCTCGCGCGGTGGGCGGAGGACGTACGGACCCGCCGGCAGGGTGACCCACTCGATGGGCTTGGCCGTCATCCCTCAGGTGCCGATCGGGTGCCAGACCGTCTTGGTCTCGAGGAAGGCCGTCATCCGGTCGATGCCGGGGTCGGCCGTCCAGTCGACCGGCTCGGGTCGGACGACCCGCTTGAGGTTGTCGGCCGCCGCCTCCTCGAGTGCGCGGGCGTGTACGACGTTGTCGACCCCGGTCAGGTCGAGCGCGTTGACGTCCATGTGGGAGGCCAGCCACGGCGCGATCTCGTAGGGGTCGCCGGTCAGCAGGTTGACGACGCCGCCAGGCAGGTCCGACGTGGCCAGCACCTCCGACAGCGTGACGGCCGGGACCGGCCGGTTGAACGACGCCACGACCACGACGGTGTTGCCCGTCACGATCGCCGGTGCCACGACGCTGACCAGACCGAGCAGCGATGAGTCCTGCGGCGCCACGACCGCGACGACACCGGTGGACTCGGGGATCGAGAAGTCGAAGTAGGGACCCGACACGGCGTTGGCCGAGCCGGTCACCTGCGCGATCTTGTCGGCCCACCCGGCGTACCAGACCCAGCGGTCGATGCTGTCGTCGACGGCGGCGGTGGCCTGCCGCTTGGTGGCGCCCTCGGCGGCCTGGACGTCGGCGATGAACTGCTCGCGGCGCCCTTCGAGCATCTCGGCGACGCGATAGAGGATCTGGCCCCGGTTGTACGGCGTCCGCGTCGACCAGCCGGCGTAGGCCTTGCGGGCGGCGACGACCGAGTCGCGGGCGTCCTTGCGCGATCCCATCGCGACGTTGGCGAGGAACCCGCCGGAGGCGTCGACCGCCTCGTAGGTCCGACCGCTCTCGGATCGCGGGAACGCGCCGCCGATGTAGAGCTTGTAGGTCTTGCGGATGTTCAGCCGCTCAGACGTCAAGGTAGGCCTCCAGACCGTGGCGGCCGCCCTCACGGCCGTAGCCCGACTCCTTGTAGCCGCCGAACGGGCTGGCCGGGTCGAAGCGGTTGAACGTGTTGGCCCACACCACGCCGGCCCGCAGCCGGTCGGCCATCCACAGGATCCGCGAGCCCTTGTCCGTCCACACCCCGGCCGACAGCCCGTACGGCGTGTTGTTGGCCTTCTCGATCGCCTCAGCGGGCGTACGGAAGGTCAGCACCGAGAGCACCGGCCCGAAGATCTCCTCGCGGGCGATCCGGTGCGCCTGGCTGACCCCGGTGAAGATGGTC
>DATFRX010000461.1:0-2117 GCA_035262905.1 Nocardioidaceae bacterium | reverse complement strand
CCGCAGGAGACAACGGCGACGCGAGTCCCCTTCTTTGACAAACTGAGCCGGTGCTGAATCAGGTGGCCGACGGCGTCTGGGTCCGCCAGAGCGTGTGGGTATGGACCAATGCCAGCGTGGTGCGCGCCGAGGGTGGGCTGCTCCTGGTCGATCCCGGCATCGATGGTGCGGAGCTGGACGAGCTCGCCGACGACGTGGACCGGCTCGGGATTCCGGTGGTCGCCGGCTTCGCCACCCATCCGCACTGGGACCACCTGCTCTGGCATTCCCGTTTCGGCGACGTGCCGCGCTACGCCACCCCCGCTTGCGCCCACACCGCCACTGAGGCCCGGGAGCGAGCACAGGCGATGGCGGCCGAGAGCGCGTCGGGCATTCCGCTCGAGCTAGTCGCGCTCGTCACCCCGCTGCCAGCGGACGGCGGCCCGGTCCCGGGCGAGATCATCGAGCATCAAGGGCACGCCGTCGGCCACGCCGCGATCCACCTCGCCGACCGTGGCGTCCTGCTCGCCGGCGACATGCTCTCCGACGTCCTCATCCCGATGCTGGACGCTCGCCGACCCGGTCAGGTGGACGCCTACTCGACGGCACTCGACCGGCTGAGTGAAGCCGCCGAGAACGTCAACGTCGTCGTCCCCGGACACGGCGCCGTCGCAGAAGGTCCCGAGGTCGCAGCCCGCCTCGCTGCCGATCATGCCTACCTCGATGCGTTGCGGCGCGGCGAGGACCCGGCCGACCCGCGTCTGGAACAGGAATGGCTCTCCGGCATCCACGAGGCGAACCTGGAGCAGGCCCGACAGTCATCCGGGTAACAAGGCGCTCGGTCACTCGTAGTAGAACTTCTGCGGTCCTGGATAGATCCAGGTCAGCGCGTCGCGGAGTCGGTCGCGCCAGTTCTCCCAGTTGTGCCCGTCGCGCGCCTCGACATAGCGCACGGTCATGCCGGCCGACTCCAACGTTGGCACCATCGACCGGTTCGGTGCGATCAACGGCTCGTAGACGCCGCAGCTGACGAACAGCCGGTCGGCCACATGGGTCGGTCGAGTCCGGTAGCGGTTGACGAACTTCACGACCGGGTCGAAGACCTCGCCACCTCCGTGGTCGGTACCGATGTCGGTGAAGACGAACGAGCCCGACATGAGCACGAGCGAACCGTAGGTCTCGGGCGACCGGACGGCTGCGGCGAGCGAGGCCACCGCACCGAAGCTGGAGCCGAGCAGGCAGCGTGCCGACCGCTTACCCATGAGCGGCAGCTCGGTCTCCAGCCGCGGGACGAGCTCGTTGGTGAGGAAGCGGGAGTGGGCGCTCGAGTTCGCATACTCGTTGAGCCGGTCCTTCGGGTGGAGGAACGCGACGACGGTCTCCTCCACGTCCAGCCGGTGGATCAGGTTGTCGAGGACGGTCTTGGCAGCGGCGTACTGGAGGAAGTCCGGCCCGTCGTGGACGAGCAGGAGCGGGTACGACGCGGTACGGCGGAATCGGGCGGGCAGGTAGAGGGTCACCTGGCAGTCGCGTCGCAGCGCCCGGCTCGGCACGGTCAGCTCGACGAGCTCGCCGGGCCGGGCCTCGGGATCTGGCATCGTCCACTCGGGTGTCTCGTACCCATGGGCGAAGCAGACCGACGAGGTGCCGACCGGGCTGTACGACAGCTTCTCGTTGAGTGGGTCGTTGGTCCGTTCGACGACGTCTCCCCGCCTGATCTCGAGCTGGTAGTTGATCCGCGACCCATCGGGCAGGTCCAGCACGAGGTACCAAAGGTCGGTGTCTCGCAGCCGCCGCAGTGGCAGGAGCTCCGGCAGGCCGACGATCCGCTGGACGACGGACACCTCGTCGGCCTCACCGCGAAAGAGGAACGTACAGCGGGAGCCCTCGACGATCGGGACCTCGTGGCGGGCGAGGAAGCGATCGACCGCGGCCGCGTCGAGCGGCTTGCGGTCCTTGAGCCGGTTGATCGCGAGGCGGCGTGGGGAGGCGACGGTGGGAGGCGTGGTCATGCCGCACCTGCTTCCGAGATCCGGCCGTCCTCGGACAGGACTCGTGCATCGGCGGGGAGCCGGCCCTCGGGTGACAGGGCCACCCGCACGCCGTCGTCCAGCACCAGGCATTGGGTAGGATCGAAC
>DATFRX010000460.1:0-7988 GCA_035262905.1 Nocardioidaceae bacterium | reverse complement strand
GTCGAGGTCGTAGAGCCGGTAGCGCAGGATGGCGACACAGATCGTGATCGGCCACGCCGTCAACGCCATCGCCACGACCACCGGCCACAACGGCATGACGCTCCACAGCACCGATGCCGAGGACAGGACCACGACGAGTACGCCGGTCGACAGCGCGAACCACTTCAACTGCTGCCGCTGGACGCCGGTCGAACGCCGGAACCGAACGGCCATCCCGACGAACGCCGCGATCAGGGACGCGGCGACCAGGACGAACCCGATCCAGAACAGCACGTCGGTCGACGGTCCCTCGATCGCGTACGGGTTGGTGCCGGAGACGTACTCGGTTCCGCTCCGTGGGTTGAACACCCAGCCCGGCTCGGCGAGCAGCACTCCCACGACGCTCAGCCAGAAGATCAACCACCACCTCCGGTCGAGCAGCCGCTCGGTGGGGAACAGCAGCACGATCAACACGAACGCCGGCGCCTGCGGGAGCCAGCTGGCGGTCGCGATCGCCTCCGCCGTCGGCCCGCCCGGCCAGCCCTCGGTCGCGGCTCGAAGACCCCAGCCCTGCGCGAGATCAGCGGTCAGCGCGTTCTGAAGTCCGATGCCGAGCAGCAGCCAGCCGATCACGTACCGCGGGTGCTGGCTCACGATCAACGCGCCGGAGCCCGCGAGCGCACCGGAGAAGACCGCGTACAGCACGGTGTCGTACACAGGCTCGAGACCCCAGGACAGCACGACTGCGACGAGCTCGACCGCCACCGTGAGCGCGAGCAGCAGCGCCGGCAGTAGTCGGAGCCTCGGTAGGGGCACGAAGGAATCTTCCGACGACCGGACAGGACTGCGCAAAGGTGCCAGCACTGCGTTCGAATAAGTGCTGGCCCTGATGTGGAGTGCCGCGACGCGTTTCTACGGTCGGACCGTCGCCTCACTTCACGGACGGAAAACTGCGATGACCGGACTCACCGACACCCCCGACTTCGTCGACACCACGAGCCAGCGGAGAACCCTCGCACGCATCACCGGCGCCGCCGGCCTGATCACGATCGTCGTCGTCTTGGGGAGCTCGATCGCCAACGACTACCAGAGCGCCTCGTTCACCAGTGACGCCGACGAGACCGTGACGTTCTTCCAGTCGCTCGACGACTCCTTCGGCGCCTTCAGCTCCTTCGCCACCGCGGTCGGGCTGATCGCCATGCTCTGGTTCGCCCTCGGACTCGCCCTGCTCCTGCGGCGCTACGACGGCGAGCTCCCCTGGCGTACGACCTTCCTGGCCGGCGCGGGCGTCGTGAGCGTCGTATCGGGGCAGATCGCTTCGTGGGACGCGGCGGCGTACCGCTCCGACGACCTCGATCCCCAGGTGTCCCAGTACGCCTTCGACCTCGGCAACCTGTCGTTCGCGAACAGCTGGGTCGCCGCGGGCGCCGTCGGGATCTGCGCCGGTCTGCTCGTCCTGCGCTCCCGGGACCTCCCGCAGTGGCTCGGCTGGTGGGCGATTCTCGCCGGCGTCGGCTCGGTGCTGGCCCGCGCGGTCTGGACCGAGAGCTACGCGTTCATCCCGGTCACCGCCCTCTGGGTCTGGATCACGGTCGCGTCGGTCATGCTGCTCGTCGGCCGCTTCGCCGTCACCGGATCCGAGCGATGACCTCGGCTCGCTACCGCATTGTGCGCCGGTTGTTATCGCGGGTCGGCGAGCCGCCGCGGCACACCGGCGTCGAGCGTCGTCGCCGGAGCCAGTCGGAGCTTGCCGTCGATGCAGCTGACACCGTCCGGCGTCACGACCACCGGGTTGATGTCCAGCTCGGCCACCTCCGGCACCTCGTCGGCCAGTCGGGCGACCGACAGAATGACCCGTTCGAGCTCGGCGATGTCGCCCGGCGTACTCCCTCGGAAACCGAGCAGCAGTGGCGCGACGCGAAGCGACCGTACGGCTCGGGCGACGTCGTCCGCGGTGACCGGCGGGAGCAGGAAGATCCGGTCGTCCCACACGTCGGTGGCGATGCCGCCGGCCGCGACCATCACCATCGGCCCGAACGTCGGGTCGCGGACCGCCCCGACTGCGATCTCGACTCCCTCGTCCACCTGTGGCTGCAGCAGTACGAGCGGCGCGTCGGTCTCCAGGACGGCGGCGATCCGGGCGTACGCGCTGCGCACCTCGTCGGCCGTCCGCAGACCGACGAGCACCAACCCCCGGTCGGTGCGGTGAACGATCGTGGCGTCGGCGGCCTTGACCACGACCGGGAAGCCGATCCGTTCGGCGGCCGCGGCCGCCTCGTCCGCGCTGTGCACGATCTCGCCGATCGGAGCGTCCACGCCGTAGGCACCGAGCAGCTCACTGGTCTCAGGCGGCGCGAGCCATCGCCCGTCCGGTGCGGCGGTCAGGATGTCTCGGACCAGGCTCTGCGTCGCGCCGCCGAGCAGGGCCTCGACCGGTTGCCGATCGCTGCGCGGAGCCTGTCGCCAGGCGGCATACCGGCTCGCGTGTGCGAAGGCGGTGGCTGCGGACTCGGCTGATCGATAGACCGGGACCTCGGCCTGTCCCAGGCTGGTCGGCGGATCGGACTCGCCGAGCAGCACGGCAGCGACCGGCACCGTCGGCGATCCGGCCGAGGCCCGGGCGATGGCGTCCGTGACCTGTTCGCTGTCGCCGACCCGGGTCGCTGCGAAGACCACGAGCAGGGCGTCGACCTCCCCGCTGTCCCGCAGTGCCACCATCGCGGTGTCGTAACCCTCCGGCGTCGCGGCGGCACCGAGATCGATCGGGTTCGACGACCCAGCCGCACCGCCGAACCGGGCTCGTACGTCCGGTGAGATCTCCGGAACGACCAGACCGGCCGCATGTGCCGCATCGGCGGCCAGGACGCCCACGCCGCCTGCGTTGCCGACGATGCCGAGTCGGGGTCCGCCCGGCAGCGGCTGCTTCAGCAGCAGGTGCGCAACGTCGACGAGCTCCTCGGTGTCGTGGACCGCGATCACTCCGGCCTGCGCGCAAAGGGCGTCGACGGCGACGACCGGCGCCGCAGCCGCCGCGGTGTGGGACTGACCGGCCCGTTGACCGCTCGCCGATCGACCACCGACCGTCGCGAGGAGGGGCTTGCGCTCGGCGAACCGACGGGCCAGCCGAGCGAACTTGCGCGGGTTGCCGAACGACTCGAGGTAAAGCGCGGCGGCACTGACGCGCGGATCGTCGGTCCACGCGGCGAGCAGGTCGTTACCCGAGACGTCCGCCTTGTTGCCGAGGGACACGAAGCTCGCGACGCCGACGTCGTTTCGGGTCGCCGCATCGAGCAGCGCGATCCCCACTCCCCCGGACTGCGACGCGATGGCCAGTCCGCCGGCCGGCGGAGTCAATGTGGCGAACGTCGCGTTGAGCCGGATGCTCGGGTCGGTGCTGAGCAGGCCGAGGCAGTTCGGACCGACCAGACGCATCCCGTGACGGCGGGCGACCCGCACCATCTCCTGCTGGATCTGCGCGCCGTCCGCTCCCTCATCGGCCAGGCCGGCCGTGATCACGATCGCCGACCGGGTGCCGGCAGCGGCGGCCTCCGTGACCAGTTGCAGCACCCGGGCCGCGGGTACGGCGACGACCAGCAGGTCGACCGGCGCCGGGAGCTGGTCGAAGGTCGCGTACGCCGGGACGCCTCCGACGTCGGCGGCCTCCGGGTGGATGACGTACAACTGTCCGGCGTAGTCGCCGGCCCGGATGTTCTCCAGGATCTCGCGCCCGACTCCCCCGCGGCGTCGGCCGGCGCCGGCGACGGCAACGACACGGGGTGCCAGCAGCGGCTCGAGCGAGCGGGATTCGGCGGCGCGCTCACGAGCGTCGGCAGCCGCCACGGCTCGTTCGGTGGCCGTCGTGCTCATGACCAGCGTGAGAACCTCGCGGTCGGTGCGCTGCGCCAGGTCGAATCCCGCGTCGCGGAAGACCTGGATCATCGGATGATTGTCCACCAGCACTTCGGCGTCGAACGACTCGATGCCGCGCCGTCGCCCGACCGCCGCCAGGTGCTCCAGCATGAGCGTTGCGATGCCCTTGCCCTGCATCCGGTCGTCGACGAAGAAGGCCACCTCGGCGATGGCAGGACCGATCCGCTCGTAGCCCGCCACCGCGACGATGTCCCCCTCGTGCTCGGCGACCAAGGCCAGGGTGTCGTCGGGCGACGCGGCGAGCAGATGGTCGACGTACCGGTCACCGGACTTCCGGTCCAGAGCGAAGAATCGCCGGTAGACGCTCGCGTCGGAGGCCCGCCGATGCAGCTCCCGAGTGGGCTCGGCGTCCTCGGGCTCGAAGGCTCGGATCGTGGCGATGTCGCCGTCGGCCAGCAGTACGGCGACGTGTGGGACGTCAAGCGCAGGCATGGAACCCCTCAGACCGCGACAACGCTTGGTCTCAGCATGCCGCACCGATCGCCGCGAGTCATGAGGTCACGGGATCTCGCTCGATCGGGCAGGTCATGCATCGCGGTCCGCCCCGGCCGCGGCCGAGCTCGGAGCCGACGACCGGCACGACGTCAATGCCCTCGTCCCGGAGGTAGCGATTTGTCGTCGTGTTGCGCTCGTAGCCGAGGATCACGCCGGGCGAGACCGCCAGGAAGTTGTTGCCGTCATCCCATTGCTCGCGCTGCGCGCCCATCTTGTCGATCGGTGTGCGGAGGACGCGCAGCCGCTCCAGCCCGAGCGCATCCGCGAGGACCGGGAACAGCTCGGCGTTCTCCTCGACCTTGTAGTCGCCGCCGCTGCCGACCGGCGTCATGGTGAACGAGCGGAGGCTCTCCGGCAGGTACGGGTACACCGAGAACGCGTCCCGATCGATCATCGTCATCGCCGTGTCGAGGTGCATGAACGCTCGTGCCTTCGGCAGCTCCACGACGATCACCTTGTCGACGACGCCGGTGAGGAACAGCTCGCGCGACAGCGTCTCGGCGCCCTGCGGCGACGTGCGCTCGCCCATCCCGATCATGACCACGCCGTTGCCGACGACCAGGATGTCGCCACCCTCGACGGTCGCCGGGTCGTGACTGAGCGAGTCGTTGCCGTACAGGAACCGCAGTGGCTCGGCGCGGAACATCGGGTGGAAGTTGTAGATCAGGCGGGAGTTGATCGTCTCCCGGCGCCGGGCTCGCTTGGCCATCGGGTTGATCGAGACCGCGCCGTAGACCCAGGCGGAGTTGTCGCGCTGGAACAGATGGTTCGGCAACGGGGCCAGCAGGAAGTCGTCGTCGTCGAGGTACTCCATCAGCAGGCTGGACGTGTTGAGCAGCGGCAGCACGTCCCGCTTGAGCACGCCGCCGACCAGCAGATCGGCGAGGACCTCGGCATCGGTCGTCGCGACCAGATCGTCGAGCGGCTTGTCCAGGGCCGGGCCGAACCGGGTCGCGGTCGTGAGCCGGTCCTGTAAGAACTCCCGCGCGCCCGGCTGGTCGAGCGCCTCGGCGAGCAGGTCGGTGAACAGATGGACAGTCACGCCGCGGTCGCGGAGTTGCTCGGCGAAGGCGTCGTGCTCCTCTCGGGCCCGGTCGGCCCACATCACGTCGTCGAAGAGCAGGCTGTCCACGTTGCCGGGCGTCAACCGCTCCAGTTCGGTGCCCGGTCGATGGACGATCACCTGGCGGAGCCGGCCGACCTCGGAGTCGACATGGAATGACATGGCGCGCTGCCTCTCGTACTCGTCTGTCAGCGTGACACGGATCGGGTTGACCGGCTCAGCGGTACGGGCCGACCGGCTCGGGCTGGGTCATGGCGCGCCGCTGCGCGAGGTAGACCGGGATCCCGATCAGGAAGGCGCCGCCGGCCATCAGGAACGGACCCCACACCACGTACCAGGAGGTTTCGGCGGTGTTGCGAGACCAGTAGATGAAGGCGCCGGAGAACACCAGGGCAGCCACGGCAACCGCGAGGTCACGCACCAGGCGTGGCGTCTGCACGGCCACCTGCGAATCCTGCCAGCGCCACTTGATCTGCGCGAGCGCGGAGAACGCGTACGGGATCGCGGCGGTGATGCCGGTCATCAGCACCAGTGTCGTGAAGACGGTCGCCCCGTCGGTGCCGACGTAGCTGATCACGACGGCGACCGAGGCGAGCAGCGTCGAGCTCACGATGCCGAAGGCCGGCACCCGGCGACTCGAGGTCTGCCCGAACACCTTCGGGAACAGCCCGTCCTTGGCGGCGGCAAACGGCATCTCGGCGCAGATCATGGTCCAGCCGTTGAGGGCGCCGATACCCGAGATGACCACGGCCAGGGCGACCAGGTCACCGGCCCACGATCCGCTGCCTGCGATCTGGTTGGCGGCCGCGGAGTACGACGCCTGATTCTCGTCGAGGGCCAGTGCGCTGGCCGGCAGGATGCCGAAGACCGCGATCATCGACAGGAGATAGACCACGGCACTCGCCAGGGTTCCGTAGACGGTCGACTTGGGCACGTTGCGCTCCGGGTCGCGGACCTTGGCAGCCGCCACCGCCGCCGTCTCGACACCCAGGTAGCTGAAGAGCGCGATTGCCATCGCGCCGCCGATGGCCGACAGGCTGCTCTCGCCGCTGGTGTTCCACGGCGAGTAGTTGCCGCTGCTGATGAACAGCAGCCCAAATGTCGACATCAAGGCGAGCGGGATGTACTTCAGCACCGTCGTCCACAGCTGGAAGACGCCCATGTTGCGCAGCCCCGTGAGGTTCACGGCGGCCGGCAGCCAGAGCCCGACCAGCGCGATCGCGATCGACCAGCTCTTCACGCTGTCGGTGTTGACGAAGTTCTCGACGTAGAAGACCCAGCCGACCGCGATCGCGGCGTTGCCGGCCCAGGCGGTGATCCAGTAGGACCATGCGTTGGTGAAGCCGAGCAGATTGCCGAAGGCCGATCGCGCGTAGGCATAGGGTCCGCCGTCGGCCGGCATCCGGCGCGACAGGACCGCGAACATCAGTGCCAGCGCCACTGCACCAACGGTCGCCAGTCCCAGCGCGACCAGGCTGATCGGGCCGTACGACGCCAGCGCGTACGGCAGGCTGAAGATGCCGACGCCGATGATGCTGCCCATGACGAGCGCGGTCGACTGCGGCAGTCCGAGCCGATGCTCTCGTTGCTGATGTGCTGAGCCCGCTGTGGAGGCTCTGACGGTGGCCATGATCCCTCCCGGATTCGAACGATGGCTTCTCACTGCCAGCGTCGTCCGGCTCCGGTGCGCAACGCAGAGGCCGACGTCAGGGCGATCGGGTCGATGGGGACGCCGAACGGGCCCGCGACGGATGCCGATGGTCCCTATCCATTGGCCCATCGCATGGAGTCGGACGGTCGCCAGGTCAGTACGCCGGACTCCTGCGCCACGCCGACGCCCGGTCGGAGAGTTGGTTCAAAGCTTATGAATTGCGCCGGCCAACCCGCCGGTCAATATGTGGAAGGAGCCATCACCATGCGACGCAAGACGTTCGACGCGCTGCTCGCCACGGGAGGAGTCGTCGTCGCTGCGATTCTGCTCGTCGCAGGCGGACTGTTGGTCTGGGCGCACAGCTTCATCAACGACCAGGTCGAGACCCAACTCTCCGCCCAGCAGATCTACTTTCCCGAGCAGGGCAGCGACTCACTCAACGATCCCGCGATCAAGCCCTACCTCGAGCAGTACGCCGGTCAACAGTTGACGAACGGCGAACAGGCCAAGGCCTATGCCAACCACTACATCAACGTCCACCTCAACGAGATGACCGGCGGGCAGACGTACTCCCAGCTGAGCACCAAGTCGCTCGACCAGCCGAACAACACCGAGCTGGCGAGCCAGGTGCAGACGGTCTTCCGCGGCGAGACGCTACGTGGGCTGCTGCTCAACGCGTACGCCTTCTGGAAGATCGGTCAGATCGCGCTGTACGCCGCGATCGCAGCCTTCGTCGGAGCAGCCGTCATGCTCCTGCTGTCCGGTCTCGGCCTCTGGCACCTGCGCCGGGCACCGGCCGACAAGGAGGTCCTGCCGTCGCTGGCGAAGCCACGCGTGGCGGCCCAGGAGTAGCCACCCACTCGATCGAAC
>DATFRX010000459.1:0-13130 GCA_035262905.1 Nocardioidaceae bacterium | reverse complement strand
CTCCGCCACAGTGCCACCTCCGATCGCCGGTGCCCTCCACCATCGAGGGTAGTGGCGATCAGGAAGCGGTCGTACGCTCGTCGAGCTCCGGCAGTTCGCGACGCCAGGGCGGGTCGGCCCCAGGTCGCGAGCAGGTGATGGCGGCCGCGGCGGCGGCCACAGCGCCGAGCCATTGGAGCTGGCCGCGGGAGAAGCCGGTGCAGTCGGTCCAGCGCCGGGTCACGAGGCCGGCCAGCAGGGCGGCCATCCAGGCGTCACCGGCGCCGATCGTGTCGGCCACCGCGATGTCGCCGGCGGGGATCTCGACCCGGTCGGACTCGCTCACCAGGAGCGATCCGGCTCCACCGCGGGTCAAGGCGACCAGCGCGGGTCCGAGTCTGAGCAGCTCGTCGACGATCGAATCGGTGCCACCGCCCAGCGTGGCCGCGTCCTCGTCGCTCAGCTTGACGATCTGGGCGGCCGCCGCGAGCCGACGTACCCGTTGTCCGACCGCCTCGAGATCGGGCGCCAGCGCCGGTCGGACGTTCGGGTCGAAACTGACCGCCACGCCGGCGACTCGGGCCTGCGCGACCAGCTCGGCCACCGCATCCGCGCCCGGCGGCATCCAGGCGCCGATCGACCCGACGTGCAGCAGTGCGTAGCCGGCCGGGTCGGGCAGCTCCGACAGCTCCCAGCGCAGGTCGAACTCGTAAGTCGCCTGGCCGTCAGCGTCGAGCCGGGCGGTTGCGGTCGCCGTGGGTCCGGCCGATGTGGTCGGCGCCAGCCGTACCCCGCTGTCGGTCAGGTGGGCCCGGACCCGGTCGCCGTCGTCGTCGGTGCCGAGGTGGGTGGCCAGCGTGGTCGGTACGCCGAGCCGGGCGAGGCCGACGGCGACGTTCATCGGGGAGCCGCCGGGGTGCTTGGCGTCGGGACGGCCCGGCGCTTGCGTCACGTCGACCAGGGCCTCGCCGACGACCAGCACGGCGGGTGCGGTCATCGGGTCGGTCTACCGCTCGAAGTCGACCGTGGCGTACGCGGCGAGCTTGCTCAGCTGGTGGTCGCTGATGATCTCGCGGATGGTGCCACTGCGGGAGCGCATCACCAGGGAGTGCGTCTTGCAGCCGCCCGCCCGGTAGCGCACGCCGCGCATCAGCTCGCCGTCGGTGATCCCGGACGCGACGAAGAAGCAGTCGTCGCCGGAGACCAGCTCGTCGGTCTGCAGGACCCGGTCCAGGTCGTGGCCGGCGTCGATCGCCTTCTGCCGCTCGTCGTCGTCGCGCGGCCACAGCCGACCCTGGATGACGCCGCCAAGACACTTCATGGCGCAGGCCGCGATGATGCCCTCGGGGGTGCCACCGACCCCCATAAGGAGGTCGATGCCGGTGTCCGGACGGGCCGCCATGATCGCGCCGGCGACGTCGCCGTCGGTGATGAACTTGATCCGGGCGCCGGTCGCACGGATCTCCTCGACCAGCCCGGCGTGCCGCTGCCGGTCGAGGACGCAGACCGTCACGTCCTCGGCGTGCGAGGACTTCGCCAGGGCGACCCGCTCGATGTTCTCGCCGACCGGCAGCCGGATGTCGACGACGTCGGCCACCTCGGGTCCGGCGACCAGCTTGTCCATGTAGAACACCGCCGACGGGTCATACATGCTGCCCCGCGGCGACACCGCGAGGACGGCGATCGCGTTGCTCATCCCCTTGGCGGTCAGGGTGGTGCCGTCGATCGGGTCGACCGCGACGTCGCACTCCGGGCCGGTGCCGTCTCCGACCGACTCGCCGTTGTAGAGCATCGGGGCGTTGTCCTTCTCGCCCTCGCCGATCACGACCGTGCCCTTCATCTGGACGGTGTTGATCAGGGCCCGCATCGCGTTGACCGCGACGCCATCGGCCCCGTTCTTGTCGCCGCGTCCGACCCAGCGACCGGCGGCCATGGCGGCGGCTTCGGTCACGCGTACCAGATCGAGCGCGAGGTTGCGGTCGGGTGCCTCGCTGGCGGGCTCGAGGTCGGCGGGGATGCGTCGGGCGTGGTGCTGAGTGTTCGGGCTCTGCGGCATCGGACGAACCCCTTCGACGGCGTGCTTTGGTCGGATGTTAGCCCGCGGCGGCCCCGATCGCGGTACGCGGACGAAAGTTGCGCTGACAAGGCTCAAGTTAACCGTGGTCGAGCCGCTTGGCGAACCAGTGATCCGCGTAGGGCTCGTCGTTGAACGGCTCGACTTCGACGTAGCCCGCCGATCGGTAGAGCGCGATCGCCTCGGCCAGTCCGCGGTTGGTCTCGAGTCGCGTCACGGATCGGCCGCTGCGCCCGGCGTACGCCTCGAGCTCGCCGAGCAGCCGGCGACCGACGCCGAGACCCCGAGCCGACCGATCCACCCACATCCGCTTGAGGTCGGCCGCGTCGTCGTCGTGGAGGAGCAGCCCGCCGCAGCCGATCGGCTCGTCCCACAGGGTCGCCACGATCAGGACGCCGCCCGGTGTAGCGAAGTCGCCGGAGTCCGGGACCGTCCCTCGGCTCGGGTCGAATCCGGTGTCGAACCGGCGATCCAGCTCGGCGAAGTACTCGCGCAGGCAATGCTGAGCGGCCGGGTCCACCGGATCGGTCGCCTCGAAGCGCACGGCGGCTGCTGTCAGGAGCCGGGCAACGGTCGTCATCGCGTCGGTCAGCTGCTTGCGTTGGCCCGCGTCGAGCGGCGCCAGGAACGAGGTGGCGAGCTGATCGCTGCGCTCGTCGAGTACGGCTCGCTCCGCCGTGCCGGCCGCAGTCAGCCGAGCCGTGCGTACGCGCTTGTCGTGCGTACCAGGCTCGACCACGACGAGACCACTCGCCTCGAGCGACCGGAGCAGCCGGCTCGCGTAGCCCGAGTCGAGCCCGAGCCGGGATCGCAGCGCCCGGACGTCGCAGCCGTCCTGGCCGATCTCCCAGAGCACCCGCGCCTCGCCGAGCGGCCGGTCGCGGGACAGGAAGCGGTCGTCGAGCGCACCGACCCGCTGGGTGACCACCCGGTTGAACCTGCGGACCTGAGCGATCGCATTCACGTCCATCGTCTGACTCTAGTCAGATAATTGTCACCCTGTCTATGCCGGCTTCGGTGGATGACAGACTCCGGCCCATGGACCCGCTGTCGCTGCCACCCCGCCCGCCCTCGGAGCCGGTCGAGCTGGTTCCGGTCGGCCGCTCCGACCGTGCCGTGCTGGAGAACCTCGGGCAGCTCTACCGCCACGATCTGTCCGAGTCGTACGGCCTGCTGCCCAACCCGGACGGCACCTTCAACAACCGGCGACTGGACGAGTTTCGCGCCGGGACCGAAGCGGGTGATCGGGCCTGGCTGATCAAGGTCGCGGGCGGCCTCGGCGGGTTCGTCATGATCGGGCCGCACGACGGCGCCATGTCGATCGGCGACTTCTTCGTCGTACGAGCGCTGCGGCGTACCGGTGTCGGCCGGCAAGCGGCCCGGTTGGCGCTGCAGCAGGCGCCCGGCCGTTGGCGGATCGGGTTCCAGCGCTACAACCCCGGTGTCGAGCGATTCTGGTCGCAGGTGGCGACCGAGACGGTCGGCGACGCGTGGACGATGCGGGACGAGCCGCCGGTCGAGGGTCGTCCGCCGGACACCTGGATCAGCTTCGAGTC
The DNA here is from genome assembly GCA_035262905.1 of Nocardioidaceae bacterium. Taxonomy (GTDB): domain Bacteria; phylum Actinomycetota; class Actinomycetes; order Propionibacteriales; family Nocardioidaceae; genus DATFRX01. Next base: position 9,521 of record DATFRX010000459.1, on the reverse strand, counting down.
CCGCTGACGGCTGGCCCACTCACCGACGTCCTCCGCCCCCGAGACTGGCGGAGGACGCGGCGCGGGCGACTCAGGCCGGATAGACGTCGATCTCCGTCGCCTTGACGGAGGCCCAGACCGGGTCGCCCTCCCCGACGTTCAGGTCCGCGAGCGCAGCCGGCGTGACGTCGGCCAGCAGCGGGACCGGGCCGTCCAGATGCAGCCGCAGCACGTCGCCGTGCGGCGCGATCCCGTCGACCCGGCCCGGCCAGACGTTGCGCGCACTGGCATGCGGCCGCTCGGTGTACAGCGTGACCGCGCTCGGCCGGAAGCTCGCGAATACGTCGCCGTCGGCCCGGCCCGGCGGCACCAGGGTGCTGTCACCGGCCAGCCGCACCGTCTCGCCGTCGGCCCGGCCGCGGAGCAGATTGAGCCCCATCAGTGCCGCGACATGGGAGCTGCGCGGCCGGCGGGCGACATCGGCCGGCGGCCCCTCCTGGACGCCGATGCCTTGCTCGATGACAAGTACGTGATCGGCCAACTCGAGTGCGTCGAGCGCCTGATGGGTCACGAGTACCGAGGGAGCTTCGACGCTGGCCAGATGCCGGCTGAGGAACCGGCGAACCGCCACGGCCGCGGACGCGTCGAGGGCCGACATCGGCTCGTCCAGCAGCAGCAGATCGGGGTCGGTCGCCAGTGCCCTCGTGACCGCGACCCGCTGCTGCTGGCCGCCTGACAGCGCACTCGGCCGCCGATCACTGAACTCGGTCAGCTCGGTGCGTTCCAGCCATTCGGCGGCCACGGCCCGGGCCTCCCGCTTGGTGCGACCGGCGTGCCGCGGTCCGAAGGCCACGTTGTCCAGCACAGTCAGATGCGGGAAGAGCATCCCGTCCTGGAACACCGTTCCGAGCCGTCGCTCGGCGACCGGCACGCGTACACCGGCGGCCGCGTCGTCCAGCGCCCGGCCGTCGAGCCGGACGTACCCGGCAGTCAACGGCGTCAGTCCGCCGAGCACCCGCAACAGGGTCGACTTGCCCGCACCGTTCGGGCCGAGCAGGGCGAGGACCTGGCCCGGTCGGACCCGGATCTCGGCATGGACCTCGAAGTCGCCACGCCGGGCGGTGATGTCGGCGTCCAGGCCCTTTCCGTCCGGCTCGGGAGGCGCCGTAGTCACGCACTCACCCCGCTGATCCAACGCTCCCGCAGCGCCGCCAGCACCCCCACACTGACCGCCAGCAGCAGCAGACTGACGACGATCGCGCCGGATGCGTCGGTCTGGTAGGTGTTGTAGACCTCCAACGGCATCGTGCGGGTGGTGCCCTCGAAGTTGCCGGCGAACGTGATCGTGGCGCCGAACTCGCCGAGCGCCCGGGCCCAGGCGAGGACCGCCCCGCTGATGATGCCGGGGCCGGCGAGGGGGAGGGTGACGCGGACGAACGTCCACCACCGGCTGGCGCCGAGACTGGCCGCGACCTCGTCGTAACGCCGGTCGGTCGATCGCAGCGCGCCTTCGACCGCGAGGACGAGGAACGGAAGGGCGACGAAGGTCTGGGCGATGACGACCGCGGTGGTGGTGAACGTGACCTGGTAGCCGAAGGCCTCGTAGATCGGCTTGCCGAGCACGCCGGCCCGGCCGAAGGTGGTGAGCAACGCGATGCCGCCGACCACGGGCGGCAGCACCAGCGGCACCGTGACGAGCGCCCGGACGAACTGGCGTCCCCGGAAGTCCACCCGAGCCAGCAACCACGCCAGCGGCGTGCCGAGGATCAGGCAGACCACCATCGAGATGGTCGCGGTGGTCAGGCTGAGCCGAAGTGCCGTCGTCACCCCGGTGCTGGTCAGATGCTCAACGAGGTCGGACCACGGCGCGCGGACGAACAGCCCGATCAGAGGCAGCAGCAGGACCGCCAGCGCGCCGAACGCCGGAATCAGAATGAGCAGCGGCACCCGACCGACCGCGGCCGGCGGCGCCTGGGCCGCCGACCGCTCGAGTGTCCGCGACATGGCTCAGCTCACCGTTTGGAAGCCAAACTTGGCGAGGGTGTCCTGGCCCTCCTGCGACATGACGAGGTCGATCCAGTCCTGCGCTTCCCCGCTGTGGTCGCTGTCGGCGATGACGGCGATCGGGTAGTCGTTGACCACCTCGGCGGAGTGCGGGATCTGAATGGTCTGAACGTCGCTGCCGGCCGCCTGGGCGTCGGTGACGTAGACGAACCCGGCGTCGACCTCACCGCTGGTGACCTTGGTGAGCACGGAGGAGACGTTGTCCTCCTCGGTCGCGGGTTTCAGGTCGATGTTGTTGAGCTGGAGGAGCTGCTTGGTGGCGTTGCCACAAGGTGCCTCCGGCACGCAGACCGCCACCGAGGCGTCGGTGAGATCGCCGATGTTCTGGATCCCGGCCGGGTTGTCCGACGGCGTCACGATCACCATCGTGTTGCGGGCGAAGATGGTCGGCTGCCCGTCGGTGTCTCCGGCGTCGGTGACCGTCTTCATGGTGATCGGGTCGGCGGTGGCCAGCACGTCGGCCGGTGCGCCGGAGGTCACCTGCTCGGCCAGGATCGACGACGAGTCGTACGACAGCTTGACGTCCACGTCGGAGTGCTGGTCCTCGTAAGTGCCTTCGAGCTCGTTGAAGGCGTTGGTCAGCGACGACGCCGCGAGGACGGTCAGCGTGGTGCTGCCCGAGCTGCTGTCGTCGTCGCCACCGCAGGCGGTCAATGCGAGCGCGAGCGTGCCGGCAGCGGCTGCCGCGACGACGGTGCGGGTCCGTCGCCATCTCCACTGGGGGTAGCCGAGTCCCCCGACACGGGCGGCAAGTCGCCGCAATCGGCTACCCCCAGCGGAGTGGGACGGACGGATGGCGGGGCTCATGTAGGGACCTCCACGACGACGTTGGTTGCCTTGATACTGGCGACGGCGACCCGACCCACGTCGAGCCCGAGATCCTCGGCTGCCTCCCGGCTCAGGAGCGACACGATGCGGTAGGGACCGCAGCACATCTCGACCTGCGCCATCACCTTGTCCTTGGTGACCGACGTGACGATCCCTCGCATCCGGTTGCGGGAGCTCATCTGGCGCGGCCCGCCCCCGGATGACGGGAGATGCGCGTTCTCGGTCGCCAGCCGCGCCAGATCCCGGCCGAGGATCGCAAGGGCACCGGCGTCGTTGCGCGTCGGCATGTAGCGACCCTGGTCGGCCCATCGCCGCACGGTGTCATCGCTGACGCCGAGCAGTTCGGCAGCATCTGCCAGCCGATAGGCCGGATCCGCAGCTTCGGATGTCATGCGCGGCAGTCTAGCCGCGTCCGCGGTACGTCTTTGCCGCTCCCTTCCTCAGGTACGGCTTGGCGTGTCGCGTTGGCTTCGGTTCGCCGGCCGATGCGGTACGTCGCCGCGCCGCACGTCGGGTCTGGCGATTGGCCAGCGGCCGGAGGGGTCCGACCAGCCGCGGTCCGGCCAGTCGCGTCTCGAGTCGGCGGGCCTCGCGCTTGAGCGGCTGGGCCACGTACTCGCCGAGGATCACGCCGGAGGCCAGGGCGACTCCGATGCTCGCGGCACTCAGCAGCGTGAACAGTCCGTAGACGTCGCCCTGGTTCAGCAGCGCCAGCAAGCCGGCGTAGATCGTCAGTCCGGGCAGTAGCGGCACGATGCCAGACACGACGACGACCAGCGGTGGCACCCGGACCCGGCCGGCCAGGCTGAAGCTGACAGCGCCGACGACGAGCGCGGCGGCGCCGGACGACAGGGCCGGGCCGATCTCCCACTGCACGCTGGACTGGTAGACGAGCTGACCGAGCAGGCCAGTGACGCCGATCGGGATCAGGGCGCGTAGCGGCGTGTACGAGCCGTACGCGAAGGCGACCGCCACGATCGCCCCACCGAGCAGCGTCGTCGGCAGGTCGGACCAGGTCGTGCCGGTGGAGGAGACGAAGATCTGGACGTCGATCTTCTGGCCGATCGTGAGCCCGATGGACACGCCCGCGATGATCCCGCCGGTGAGCAGCAGCACCTCGAACATGCGGGCCGACGCCGTCACGTAGTTGTTGGTCAGCGCGTCCTGCACCGCACCCACGAGCGCGATGCCGGACAGCAACAGCAGGATGCCGGACGCGACGATCAGATCGGAGTCCACCGGGGCGTCGATCGCATGCAACCCGATGGCGACCGCCGTCGCGATCAATGCGCCGAGCACCTGTTGGTAGAAGGTGGGGATCCGACGCCGGGCGAGTTGCCGGCCGACCACGTCGATACAGACCGTGGTGACGAACGTGATCGCGATGACCAGCGGCCCGCCGCCCAGCATCATCGCGGCACCGCCCGCGAGCACTCCGCTCGAGCCGGACACCGCCCAGCGCGGGTACGGCCGCGACCCCGAGGTCACCTCGTTGATCCGCCGGCTGGCCTCGGCACGGTCCACCCGCCCGGCGGTGAGGTCGCGTACCAGATGGTCGACCGCGGTGAGCAGTGCGTAGTCGTAGCCGCGGTACTGCACCACGCGCATGTGCGTCTCGGGCGGCGCGTCCGGAGCGGACTGGTAGGAGACCGACAGGGTGGTGAAGTTCACCGCGATCGTGCAGCCGCGCAGCCCGCAGGCGCTGGTGACCGCGAGCATCGTCGCCGCGACGTCGGAGGCACCGGCACCGCTGGCCATGACGACCTCGCCCATCCGCAGGGCGAGGTCGATGGCGCGGTAGACCTCCCGCTGTTCGTCCACCGGTCTAGGTTGACGACAATTGAGCCTGTGAGCCAACCCCAGTCCGGCCGACCGTCGCGTGGCATGTCGTGGCGGTGGACGGACGTGTTCCGCTCGATCGTCATCCTGCTCGTCGTGATCGGGGCGTTCGCGCTCTACCAGGCCCTGCTGACCGACGATCCCGGCTCGCCGACTCCGCCGGTCGACTACAGGACCGCAGTCGTCGGCGCCCGGGCCGATGCCGGCTATCCAGTACTCGCTCCGGCCGAGCTCCCGGACGGCTGGAAGGCGACCAGCGTCCGCTACACCCCCGGATCGAAATGGGTCTGGCACCTCGGCGTCCTCACCGCCGACCAGGAGTACGTCGGGCTGGAGCAGGCCCGGACCGATCCGCCGTCGCTGATCAAGACCGCGGCCGAGGGCACGGTGGCGACCGGCACCACCGACATCAACGGGACCGAGTGGCAGGTCCGGCGCGACGAGGGCCGAGGCGAGACCACCCTGGTACGTCACGAGCAGGGGGTCACGACTCTCGTCACCGGGTCCGCGTCGCAGCAGACTCTGGAGGACTACGTCCGAAGTCTCCGCGGTTGAGTGGTCTCACTCGCCGTCGGGCTCGTCGGCTTCCTGGTCGGTCTTGGTAGCTGCTGCAAGCCGAGCCCGCGCGCCGTCGAGCCAGCGCTGGCAGATCTCGGCCAGTCGCTCGCCGCGCTCCCACAGGGCCAGCGACTCCTCGAGCGACGTGCCGCCAGCCTCGAGCCGGCGTACGACCTCGATCAGCTCGTCACGCGCGGCTTCGTAGGGCATGTCGTCGGCCGGGTCGGCTGGCGCTTGTTCGGGTGCGGCCTGGTCCTGGTCAGTCACGGGACTCCTCACTCTCGTCGGTGACCGACTCGGCACGGGCCCGCACCCTGCCGTCGGCGAATCGAACGTCGACCAGGTCGTCGACCGAGACCGCGTCGACGGACGACACGACGTGCCCGTCGGACCCTTGGACGACCGCATAGCCGCGGCGCATCGTCGCCAGTGGCGACAGGGCACGGATCCGGGCCAGCTGATGACCCACGTCGTCAGCGGCGCGATCGAGCCGGTGCGCGAGATGCCGACGGGCCCGGTCCCGCATATCGACCAGCGCGGCTCGTCTCTCGTCGATCAGCGCGACCGGCGCTGCGAGGGCCGGGCGGCTCCGAAGCTGATCAAGCATGTGGCGCTCCCGGTCGGCCTGACCGTGGACGTGTCGCCAGGCCCGCTCGCGCAGTTGCCGGATCCGCTGCGCCTCCTCGGTCACGTCGGGCACGATCCGCTTGGCGGCGTCGGTCGGTGTCGACGCGCGGATGTCGGCGACCAGGTCGAGGATCGGGTTGTCCGGCTCGTGCCCGATCGCGCTGACGACCGGGGTGGTGGTCTTGGCCACCGCGCGGATCAGCGCCTCGTCGGAGAACGGCAGCAGGTCCTCGACCGAGCCACCGCCTCGCGCGATCACGATGACGTCGACCTCGTCGTCCTCGTCGAGCCCGCTGACCGCCCGCATCACCTCGGCGGCCGCTCGGTTGCCCTGCATGGTCGCGTAGCGAGTACGGAACCGGACGCCGGGCCAGCGGTGCCGGGCGTTCTGGAGCACATCGCGCTCGGCAGCCGAGTCGCGGCCGGTGACCAGCCCGATCAGGTGGGGGAGGAACGGCAGCTGTCGCTTGAGCGCGGGCTCGAACAGCCCCTCGGCCGCCAGCAGCCGGCGCCGCTGCTCCAGCCGGGCCAGCAGTTCGCCGACGCCGACCGGCCGGATCTCGTCGACCCGCAGACTCAGCGTGCCGCGCTTGTCGTAGAACGTGGGCCTGGCATGCACCACGACCCGGGCGCCCTCGGTGACCGGCACCGGACTGGAGTCGATCACCAGGCGTTGGCACGTGACCTGCAGGGACATGTCGACGTCGCAGTCGCGCAGGGTGAGGAACACCATCCCCTGACGCAGGTTGAGCTGCGAGATCTGACCCTCGATCCACACCCAGCCCAGCCGCGCGATCCAGCCGCCGAGCGCCTGTGAGATGCGGCGCACGGGGGCCGGCGACTCCGGCGAGGTCTGCAGTGCCACGCCTGCACTCTAGGCGCCGGAGCCGACGCCACCGCGGTTATCCACCGCGGGAGTTCGCGGTGCCTCGATTTAACATGCACTTGCGGTTATATAACTCAACGAGTATGTTCGGACGCATGACGGCTCCGTTCAGCGCACTCGCCGAGCCGACCCGGCGTCGGATCCTCGATCTGCTTCGCGAGCAACCGCGGCTGGTCGGCGATCTCACCAGGGAGCTCGGCCTGTCGCAGCCTGGCACGTCGAAGCATCTCCGGGTGCTTCGCGAGGCCGGACTCGTGACGGTGCGCCGCGATGCCCAGCGCCGGTGGTACGAGCTGCGCCCGGAGCCGCTGGCTGCGATGGACGAGTGGCTCATGCCGTACCGCTGGATGTGGGAAGACCGCCTCGACGCGCTTGAGCGCCATCTCGACGCGATGCCAGACGACCCCGATAACCCTGGCGACCCCAACGACACTGACCGACCCGCAGGGGAGGATGACGATCGATGACCGTTCCACTGGCGACCAAGCAGGTCGACGACGAGGGCCGGACCGTGCTCTGCTTCGAGCGCCGGTTCGCGCACCCGCCCGAGAAGGTGTGGCGGGCCGTGACCGAGCCGAGCGAGCTCGCGCACTGGTTCCCGGCCCGGATCGAGGAGTACGAGTTGCGTCCCGGCGCGCCGATCCGGTTCGGCGAGATGGACGACGACATCGAGCCGACCACCGGTGAGGTGCTCGAGGCCGATCCGCCCAAGGTGTTCGCCTTCCGCTGGGACCAGGACGTGATGCGGTTCGTGCTGTCGCCCGACGCCGACGGCTGCCGGCTGGTGTTCACTCACGCCCTGTCCGGAAGCGAGCTGTGGGGCGACGAGAAGTTCGCCGCGCAGCACTCGTCCGGTTGGGACACCTGTCTGGCGATGCTGGCCGCCCATCTGGCCGGTGAGTCCCCGGATCCGGACGCGATGGACGACTGGTTCCCCCGCAACGAGGAGTACGTCGAGGCGTTCGGCCTGGCCGAGGGCGAGGTCGTCTCGGATGCCGACGGGTCGGTGATCCATTTCGAGCGGATCCTGATCCAGCCGCCGGACGAGGCCTGGGCGGCCATGACTGGGTCCGCGGCTCCGGAGATCGGTGCGCCGCCGCCCGAGTCGGTCACCCAGCCGACGCTACCCGCCGGTCGCGTGACCAAGGTCGAGGCCGGCCGGACGCTGGTCTACGAGTGGCTCGACGACGGTGAGCCGGTCGGCTGGGTGCGATGGACGGTTAGCGGCCGCAAGTACGCCTGCCGTCTCGTCCTCACCCAATCGGTCCCGCCCGAGCTCGCCGACCGTCAGGTGTCGATGCTCGCGGCCTGGCAGGTCCATCTCGAGCGGTTCATCGCCGGGCTGCACGACGTCGACCGGCCATGGTCCGACGACCGGGTCGAGCTGCTGCAGAAGACCTACGCCGAGCGGTTCTAGGAGGACGGATGCTCGGCACCCTGCACAGCCGGCCCGACGGCCGGTTCGAGCTGCGCTTCGAGCGCCGGCTCGCCCATCCGGTCGCCAAGGTCTGGCCGGCGCTCACCGAGCCGGAGCACCTGTGGCGCTGGTTCCCGGCGACGGTCGACATGGACCTGACACCCGGCGCCAAGCTCCGGTTCGAGCTGTTGCCGGTAGCGCAGGAGCGGCACGACATCGCCGACGAGGACATGACGTCCTACGGCGAGCTGGTCGCAGTCGATCCGCCACGGTTGCTCGAGTACACGTGGATGGACGAGACCCTGCGCTGGGAGCTGGAGCCGACCGCCGACGGTTGTCTGCTCCGGCTGACCAACGTGTTCGACGACCGGGCGATGGCCGCGGACGACGGCGCCGGCTGGCACGTGGCGCTGGAGGCGCTCAACGCCGCGCTCGACGGCCGGGACATCGATCGGCTCGCGTTGTTCGACCGGGCCGACAAGATGAGCGGCACCTACGCCTGTCTCTTCGGTCCGGGCTAGACCTCGAGGACGACCTTGCCGTGGACGTGGCCCTCGCGTACGAGGTCCTGGGCCGCGGCTGCCTCGGCGAGTGGGAAGGTCCGGGCCACCTGTACTCGGAGCCGGCCCTGGTCGTACCACTGGGCCAGCTGCGCCAGGTCGTCGGCGTTCGGGCGTACGAACACGTAGCGACCGCCACCGGCCTTGACGCCGGCCGCATTGGTGATCGAGACGACGCGAGACGGGTCACGGACCAGCGGCCAGGACAGGTCGACCGTGTCGCCGCCGACGAAGTCGAACGCCGCGTCGACACCGTCCCGGGCGAGCCGCTTCACCTCGGCGACGAGGTCGTCGCCGTACGCCACGGGCTCGGCGCCCAATGCCTCGACGAATTCGAAACTGCCCGGGCTCGCCGTGCCGAGGACTCGACCGGCGCCGAGGATCCGGGCGATCTGGACGGCCAGATGACCGACGCCACCGGCAGCGGCATGGATCAACACGGTGTCGCCGGAGCCGACCCGGCCGGCGGTCAACGCCTGCAGCGCCGTCAGACCCGTCAAGGGCAGACCGCCGGCCTCGGCCCAGGTCGCGCGCTGCGGCTTCGCGGCGACCGCACGGATCGGCGCCGGAGTCAGCTCCGCATAGGTCCCACGACGCAGTTCGTCCCGCCGGACGTAGGCGATGACCTCGTCACCGGCGTCGAACTCGGTCACGGAAGGACCGACCCGTTCGACGACTCCCGCCACGTCTCAGCCCGGAACGACCGGGAAGTAGACGTCGAAGCCGCCGTCGAGATTGCCCTCTCGCGCCTTCCAGTCGACCG